>JAZSEI010000002.1:0-8889 GCA_045531635.1 Acutalibacteraceae bacterium | reverse complement strand
CTGCACTCAAGTTATTGAACCGCCGTGTACGGAACCGTACGCACGGTGGTGTGAGAGGTCGGCTACTCAACTAATGGGTAGCCTCCTACTCGATTCAATAGGTTATGTTGCAGCAAACTAAAAAACAGCTGATAATACATGTGATTTTACGAGAACTTTAGAGATAAGTAAATGAATGCTATATAGACAAGCAAAATTGTATATGATAGAATTCATATATAAAGATCTATTTAAGTTTAAACTATAATACGCATTTTGAGGTACAAACAGTAGACAATGATGGACAATTCCAGCTGTACAATACTTATATTTTGGAGAGATGAGTTATGTATATAATTCTTCAACAAGGCAACAAAATCTTTATTCCAAATACAAATAGAGTTCATGAGTTTTTGTTAAATTATAATAAGGCTATTTCAGAAAATGAAATAATTAAATGGCTAGATAGTAATTACGCAGTATCCGTAGAATATATTGAGATAAAGTATGAAAGTAATGAGTTTACAGTTGTTTTAATTATAAATCATAGTGAATTTATTAACGGAAAGTTTGTCGGCTTTGATACTGCAATCAAGCATTTATCAAATGATTCATTAAGTAATAATGTAAAAAAATATATTCTTCAACAAAAAATGAAACAAATATAAAACTTAAATATGGAGTCAGAGATGGCAAAATCGTGTCAATTGAAGAAATATCAGAATCTGAAAAAGGATTAAAGTGCGAGTGTTATTGTCCTGGTTGTGGAATGAAACTTCAGGCAAGAATAGGAAAAGGAAAAAGGCAAAGACATTTTGCTCATAATAACGATTCTTGTAATGCATTGGTAGCCCATCAAAGTGCGTTACATATATTGGCTAAAGAAATTTTAGAAAAAGAACGCAGAATATGTTTACCACCATTAACTGTAACCCTCAACGAAATATCAAATTTAGATAAATATAGTCGTTTTGGTCACAAACTTTCCAAAGAACTCACATTTAAAAATTCGCAATATATATACTGTGATAGAGTGGTGCTAGAAAAAAGATTATCTGATATTATTCCTGATGTAGTTATTGAAACTAAAGGAAGGCTTTGTTTAGTAGAAATTGCAGTTACTCATTTTGTTGATGAAGAGAAAATTAATAAAATCAAAAAAGTTGGGCTTCCTGTAGTCGAGATAGATTTAAGCTCATTGAATGAAGCGAATTTTTCCAGGGATGATATTTATAAAGCTATTGTTGAGAAAATTGAATTCAAAAAATGGATTTACAATGCCAAAAAACAAGATGCAATAAGTTGGGCTCAAAAGGAATATGACAAATTATATAAAGAAATAGAAAGTAAATATTTGAAATCACAAGAAGAACAAGAAAAAAGAGAAAAACAAAAGCTAGAAAAAAGAGAGTTGGCAAAGCGTAAGTTTAAAGAGCTGTTAATACCTGAAAATTATCAACAGGCATTAAAACAGCTAAGGGATGATACTGCTTTTATGAAGGCATTGAAAAACAGATCATTTTACAAAGCTGGTATGCAAGTTCCTTTTTATATGGATATACCGATAACAGGTGAGATGGTTTTTAATTGTGACCGTCGGATATGGCAATCTGCGATTTTTGATCAATTTATTTATAATCGAAAAAAAGATGTACTTGGTAATCCTACAGTAAGCGTTTTTAAAATTTACAAATGGGCAACATCCCATCAAAATGAATTTAAATTAAATTGGGATTTAATGCCAAAGGTATTTTTAGTTGTAAGAAATTCAGGACGTGAACGCAGTTTATTGTCTGAGTGTATTAAGCAATATTTAACATATTTATCTTTATTGGGGTTTATATCAGATATTCAATCAGCAGAATCTTATGTTTTATGTAGACATAGCTTAGCTCCGCCTAATAAAGAAATGGAAATATCATTGAAAACAATATTGGAAAATATCGACGTGTTTTCTAACAATGTAACTGATCGGATATTTACAATGCTTTATCCAAAACAAGTCACTAGTACTACATTATCAAAAAGTTCAGAAGCTTGGGATGACCATAATATTGAGTTAAGAAAAAAGCAGCTTGTTGAATCTAATAAGATTAAGTATCAAGAGGGTTATGAAGAGGTAGTTTCTGGTAGTTTTTTTGACAAACAAGAAATAGTAAGAGATTCATTTGGGTATCGGTGGTTAATATGTTCAAGTTGCAGACAAATAAAAAGAGAGGATGAAATGGCATCTTACAGAAATAATATCGGCTTGTGTCGTGAGTGCAGTAGAATTCAGATAGGAAAATTATCTAGTTCAAAGTTCTCTAAATTTAAAAATTATAATTGAAGCGATGTATTGAAAACTTAATTACAAAATTTAAAGAGGAAATCACAAATCGTGGTTTCCTCTTTGTCGTGATATTACATAGCCAAAGTAAGCGTCAATGAAAGTTAACAAAGACATTGACTTGACAGTTACAATGAATTATAATTGTATTAAAGCACACCATTGTTGATGATTTGTTGTGTGATTTAATGCAGAGGTGAGCCTATGTTTGACGAGAAATATATAGAAAAACTAAAAACAACCTTCTCTAATTATGATTATATAATGACAACTGCTCAACTTAGTGCAGAAAAGCTATATTACAGAGATATTCAACAGATGTTAGAAGAAGGATTAATTGAAAAAATCAGGAGAGGCTATTACCACTTTATTGAAGATGACGGCAAAAGTGAAGTAGTGATTATAAACACTCTTTTTCCTGATGCAATTCTTTGTATGGAAACAGCTCTATTCTATTATAGATATAGTGACAGAAATCCTGCCGAATGGAATATTTCAATAGATAAAAACGCATCAAGACAACGCACTAAAATAGACTATCCTTTTATCAGAGCATATCGAGTAGAATCTGATCTACTTACGATCGGTGAAACAAAAGGTGAAATTGATTCAATCGAGGTTCGTATTTACGACAGAGATCGAACTATCTGTGATGTTTTGCGAAATATGAATAGGATGGACAAAGAGATTTTCAACAAAGCGATTCAAAACTATGTTAAAGACTCTAAAAAGAATATTCCTAATCTTATGCAGTACGCCAAAGAATTGAGAGTTCAAAAAAGGGTAAAAGACTTGATTGGAGTGTGGTTGTAATGGCAGATCTTGCAGCTTCTGTTTTAGCTAAACTAAGAAACAAAGCAAAATCATCAGGGATTAGTTATCAGCAATGCTTACAGCTTTTTATGCAAGAAGAGTTTTTAAGAAAATTATCAAAGTCAGGTTATGACGATTGTTTGATATTAAAAGGTGGTTTATTTATATACACCCTGACAAATTTTGAAAGCAGGGCTACAATTGATGTTGATTTTCTTCTTCGAGGATATTCGAACTCCATAGATAATGTCAAAGAATTGATTACAAAAATCATTGAAACACCAACAGGTAACGATTATATTCAAATGACTGCAAAAGGGTTCGAAGAAATATCTCCACAAAGAAAATACAATGGTATCAGCACTCAAATTATAGGGCAAATAAAAAACGTAAGAGTTCCTTTCAATGTAGATATTGGTGTGGGTGATGTTATTGTACCAAAAGCAGAACAACGTACTATTAATACTCAACTACCTGATTTTGAGTCACCGATAATCAAAACATATTCACTTGAAAGTACAATCGCTGAAAAGTTTGATGCTATTTTACAACGCTTTGAACTAACTGGCAGGATGAAAGATTTTTACGATATCTATTATCTTTCCAGAACATTTGATTTCGATGGTGAGAGGTTACAATTAGCTATATTTGAAACATTACAGCAACGAGGCACCACTTATGAGAAAGGTAGCTTTAATCGTATTGTTTCACTGGCTGATGATGAAGACATGCAAAAACGGTGGAAATATTTTTTAAAAACCATTAATAACAAATCACTTGAGTTTTCAATTGTAATCAAAGAAATACAAATATTTCTTGAGCCTGTTTTCAACGCTATAGTTAGTGAAGACGAGTGGCAAAAACAATGGAATCATTCTACAAAATGGATGTAAAAATAACAGACGGAAGAGTGTTAATGAATAATATACTCACGGCAAACCACTGAGAACAAGCAGGATCGATTCGTATAATAGAGTAAGGGTCAACACAAGCATGCATATCCATCCTCCTTGTAATTGGATATAATTCTCATTACAAGAAGTAGTTTAATATGGCAATAAAAAGAGCTAAAGAGGAAAAGCTAAAATTAATAGTTAATTACGAAGCTAGTGGTTTGTCTACGCCAGAATGCTGCAATGTCAATGGTATATCTACATCAACATTTGTAGGATGGATTCCGTAGTACAAAGGCTGATATGTGTTTGAATTGACGATTACATAATTACCTGCAAAAACCACCCCGCTTGAAACATTTCTGTTCCTGTGATATAATAATTTACAACATAATTTTATTTAACTAAAAAAATATACACCCTCGCTGTTTATGCGAGGGTGTATACAGTTGTGGATATAGCAGGAAACGCTCTAACCCTGCCACACATTATACAACAAGCCCAGTAGTATGCGAAAATTACTACTGGGCTTGTTTTATTTTTGTGGTAGAATTAGCTCCCTGTCTACTATTTGTCTATTGTTTGTCTATTATTTGTCTACTACGCTTATCTACTGCTTATCTACTGATTATCTGCTGATTATCTACCAGTTGTCTGTTACCATACAAAATGTATATCATCAGCTGTAATACTTGAAGTTTTTAAGAGGTGTTTCCTTTTGGAGATACCTATATTTTTATGTAATAAAGCTGAAAAGTTGATAGCTTGCCGAGCACAACATGAAGTTTAGTATAAAACACGCAAAAACAACACAGTGTTTTAAATTCTGTGTGATGTTGCACAGAAAACAGCAAACTTGCCTCAAATACTTTCCAGAAGTGTAAAAAATATGGTATAATATATATAATGGCTGGTATCGCCGTTACATCATAAAATAAAGGAGGGTGATGAAAAATGTTTAGGAGAGTTTTTACAATGCTTGTAGCTTTTATTATGGTTTTTAGCTATGGAGAAGTAGCCTATGCCGAAGATGACGATCTGGAGCTTTTGCCGTCAGACGGCTACAAACAGGGTGATGTCAATATGGATAGCGAAATTGACATCAAAGATGTTATATTGGTGCTAAAACATACGGTGGGTGTTATATCTCTTACTGACGAGCAATGTTTGCTGGCTGACATTGATTCAGACAGCGAAGTCGATGTTAGAGACGCAATATATATTCAAGGAATAATTGTAAATATGACTACTCCTGTTGAACCTACAAATCCCCCGAATGAATATGTAGAAGACGATAAGCCTATCGAGCTTCCATTTGTTCCGGCGATTTAAGGTTATTTAATCAAAGCTTGCAAGTTATTTCGGCTTTGGCTATCCCAAAGTAGCTTTAGACTTGTAGCAAAAATATTAGAAAGGGAGGAATTTTATATGAAAAGAAAAATTCAGATGCCAAAGAAAATACTAAGCGTATTTCTTTGTGTGCTAGTGGTATTCTCTTGCGTGCCAATGTCGGTTATATCGGTAAGTGCTGAAGATTTAACTGAATTAACTGATTTAACTGTTACCATTGACACAGGTGCAGAGGTAACACTAAAGGATACTGACGCAGACAATTATTACGAAATCGGTACAGCAGACGAGCTTTATGCCTTTGCTTATGCTGTTAATGGTGGTAACAACGCTATTAACGCTATCCTTACAGCAGATATTGTTGTAAATGAAGGTGTAATGACAGCAGAAACGGAAAACGCAAGAGAGTGGACACCTATCGGTAACTCCAGTAAAAAATACACAGGCGCCTTTAATGGTAACAACCATACTGTTTCGGGTATTTACTTTAATAACACTGAAACAGATGATGTAGGCTTGTTCGGTTACATAGGCGAAAACGGTGCAGTTAAAAGCACTGGCGTTATCAACTCGTATATTAACGGCGCAAATAGAGTTGGTGGTGTAGTTGGTGATAACTATGGCACAATAACAAACTGCTACAACACAGGCACAGTCAGTGGTAATTTCAGGTTAGGTGGTGTGGCTGGTTATAACAGCGCTACAATCACAAACTGCTACAACACAGGTGAAGTTAGTGGAAATTCTGTTGTTGGCGGTGTAGTTGGTAGAAATAGTTATGCCACATTAACAAACTGCTACAGCACAGGCGAAGTTAGTGGAAACACTTATGTAGGCGGTGTGGCTGGTGAAAATTATAACGGTACAATCACCAACTGCTACAACACAGGAGCAGTCAGTGGTGATTATGATGTAGGCGGTGTGGTTGGTTTCAACTGTATTGGAACAATCACAAACTGCTACAACACAGGTGAGGTTAGTTGCGCCGAAAATGTCGGTGGTGTGGTTGGTTTCAAGTACGATGACACAATCACAAACTGCTATTATTTAAATATAGCTTACACTGGTGGTATCGGTATGCAAGGAACTGCTAACGCCGAAGATGTAGCAGGCTCTGCCGAGGCAAAGACTGTAGAACAGTTTAAGTCAGGCGAGGTAGCTTATCTATTACAGGCTGGCGTAACAGCAGACGAAAACGGAGATATTCCAGAAATCTGGGGTCAGGCACTTGACACAAATACTTACCCTGTTTTAGGTGGCGATAAGGTTTATCAGATAACAAACTGTAAAAATGAGGCTTTAGGTTACAGCAACACAGAGGGCAATATTGTACATGCTACCTTCGAAAACGGCTTCTGTACTGTTTGTGACGCATACGAGTCTGCAAAGCTTAACGCAGACGGCTATTACGAAATCGGTAACGCTGGTCAGCTTTACTGGTTTGCTGATAAAGTAAACAACGATAACGCAAACTTTGGTTCTGCAAACGCTATCCTTACAGCAGATATCGTTGTAAATGAGGGCGTTATGGATAAAAATTCCACATACGCAAGAGTGTGGACACCTATTGGTAACAACAGAAAAATGTACACAGGCACCTTTAATGGCAACAAGCATACTGTTTCGGGTCTTTACTTTAATAACACCAGAACAAGTTATGTAGGCTTGATCGGTTTTCTTAGCGAAAATGGTGCAGTTGAAAACACAGGTGTTATAAATTCTTACTTCAATGGTGAGTATTATGTCGGTGGCGTGGTTGGTTTGAAAAATAGTGGTACAATCACAAACTGCTACAACACAAGTGAGGTTAGTGGTACCTATTATGTAGGCGGTGTGGTTGGTTTGAAAAAAAGTGGTACAATCACAAACTGCTACAACACAGGCACAGTCAGTGGTGAAAGGTTTATCGGTGGTGTGGTTGGTAATGATGATAGAGGCACAATCACAAACTGCTATAACACAGGTAAGGTTAGTGGCATCGATTTTGTCGGTGGTGTGGTTGGTAATGGTTTTATTAACAGAATCAGAAAATGCTACTATTTAGACACAGCTTATGCAGGTGGTATTAACGGTACAGATGTTAAAGGTTCTGCCGAGGCAAAAACAGCTGAACAGTTTGCTAGTGGCGAGGTTGCATACCTGCTACAGGCAGGCGTAACTGCAGATGAAAACGGAGAAATTCCAGAAATCTGGGGTCAGAAATTAGGCACAGAAAACTACCCTGTATTCTATGGTGACAAGGTTTACACAGTAGCGAATTGTAAAAACGAGACTATAGGTTACAGCAACACAAAGGGTAATATTGTACATGGTACCTTCGAAAACGGCATCTGTACAGTTTGTGGTGATTTTAGTTCTTCTGTAGACGCTGACGGCGACGGCTATTATGACATCAGCAACGCAGATGAGCTTTATGCCTTTGCAGAGCTGGTGAACAGTGGTTATACTACTATCAACGGCGAGCTTTTAGCAGATATCGTTGTAAACGAGGGCGTTATGGATGAAAATTCCACAGACGCAAGAGCGTGGATACCTATTGGTAATTATTACAATCAGTACACAGGCACCTTTGAGGGTAACAATAAAACTGTTTCGGGTATTTACTTTAATAACAGAGGAACAGATCATGTTGGCTTATTCGGTTTTGTAGGCAAAAACGGTGAAGTAAAAGATACGGGTGTTATCAACTCTTATTTTAACGGTGATTATTATGTTGGCGGTGTGGTTGGTCAAAACTATTATGGCACAATCACAAACTGTTACAACACAGGCATGGTCAGCGGTAACTTTGATGTCGGCGGTGTGGTTGGTTATAACTCTAGTGGCACAATCACAAACTGCTACAACACTGGTGGGTTTAGTGGCACCTATTATGTCGGCGGTGTGGCTGGTGAAAATTATAATGGTACAATCACAAACTGCTACAACACTGGTGATGTTAGTGGCACCAGATGTGTCGGTGGTGTGACTGGTTATAACTCTAATGGCACAATCACAAACTGCTACAACACAGGTGAGGTTAGTGGCACCTATTTTGTCGGCGGTGTGGCTGGTTCTAAGTATGATGGCACAATCACAAACTGCTACTATTTAGACACAGCATACAATGGCGGAATTGGTATGGCAGATACTACTAATGCCGAAGATGTAGCTGGCTCTGCCGAGGCAAAAACAACTGACCAGTTTGCAAGTGGCGAGGTTGCTTACCTATTACAGGGCGAGCAGACTGAGAATGTATGGGGTCAGAAATTAGGCACAGAAAGCTACCCGTTATTTGGTAGTGACAAGGTTTATCAGGTGGAAAACTGTAAGGGTGAAGAAGCTTACAGCAATACTAACGAGAATATTAACCATAACTACAAAAATGGCGAGTGTACAGTATGTGGAGACAAAGACCCTGACGCAAAAGAAATTTCAATCGTTGGAGATATTGCTTTGGCACTTGAAGAAACAGATGAGAATATCTTTGTTGGTGTAATAGATCTACAGGCAGGTACATATTCATTCAATCTTGATGATAATGGT
>JAZSEI010000022.1:0-2448 GCA_045531635.1 Acutalibacteraceae bacterium | reverse complement strand
GGTAGTTTACAAGTGCTTGATAAAAATGGTGACTGGTTTGCCATATTTGGTACAGAGATTTATACAGATGGAAGAAACCTTGCCAAAATGCAAGTAAAATCTAAAAATGGAGCACAAGCGCGTGCGCAGATATGGGCGGATTCAAATAATACATTCCATTTTTCATTCCCAATGTGTACGACAAAAGCTACTACTACCAGTAGCGCAAGTGATAGTAAAGTAGCAGTCGTAGTTCAGAACTACGTAAACGGAACTTCTTGGTATCGTGTCTGGTCGGATGGGTGGATTGAACAAGGTGGACAATGCACTTGTGGTGATACTGTGACTTTCCTTAAAGCTTTTTCAAATACAAATTATACACCTATTGCTACAAGGAGAGATACAACCGGACATAATTTTCCAATATGTGTACAAAATAGAACTACTACAAAAATGGCAGTTACTGCAGCGGGAGACACCGGAAGCTGGGGAGCTTCGTGGTACGCTTGCGGATATTAAACGAGTGAATAATAAATAAGTTAATAAGAGGGAAGTTAATAAGAAATATCTTAGCTCTTAACTCTTATTAACTTCAAAAAAGGAGAAAAACAATGGAACTAAAATCAGAACTAAAACAACCTTATACAGATGAAGAAAGAGCAGACTTTATTGTGGAAAATAATCATCAACACGGTTATGAGATACGTGAAACTGAAGAAGCTTTGCAAGCTTGGGGTTTAACTCAAGAAGAAGCCGAAGAGGAAGCGCAAAGAAGAGAAGCAGAGCGCAAAGCTATGTTACATCTTACTAAGCGTGAGGTGTTTCTTGCCTTGTATAAAGATAAAGGAATCACACCTGAACAGATTAAGTCTCAGATTACAGACCCTCAAGCATTGATTGAGTTTGAGTACGCAAATGACTTCTATCGTGGCAATCCGCTGATTGACGTAATTGGCGGGATGTTAGGATACACTCCTGAACAGTTGGATTATTTGTTTGAAAACGGAACATTTCCTGTAAGTGATAATGATTATCAGTTAGGAGAATAAAATGCAAATAGACCCTGTAAATATTGCTTTTAACGGCAAAAACACAGTAATTGAATATATCAAGCAAACATCCTACGGCAAATGTATTCACGGCAAGTCATCCAAGGGGCTTGATTATGATGTATATGTAGCTGAAAATAAACAGACAAAAAATGTAGAACATAAATTATATTGCGTATTTAAAGATGGCAATTGGATTAAGTCATTTTTAAGATATTTTAGTGGGAATAAGCTAAGTAAAGAACTAAGGAGCGAAACAAAATGAGTTTGAATTTTGTAATACCTGAAATGACAATAGGTAGTAATGGTACGGAAGTACCTACGCTACAATTTTGGAAAAAGGGATTTAAAATTGGTGGTGGTAAAGTTACTCCTGACTGGCGCGATGTAATATTAAGTGGCAACACAGCCTTAACTCTTGTAAATTCAAAGGCTAACGGCTTGAATTATTTGAAGCTCTTTGGAGCTTGTGAACAGAGAGATAGCGAATTGCCATTAGGGTATACGAGAGTAGACGGTTTATTCTCTGATGGTGATCAATACATTGACACTGGCAAAGTATTCAATTCAGCATATACTTATAAATTCACGTATCAAAGAACTGTAGCAAATAACAATCAGCCGATAGCAGGTTATAGGACAAGTTCAAGCGCTACTAGCGGTCAAAACTGTACGTTTACTTATTCTGGACAAGCAGACAGTGTTTATTATGCAACAGGCAGTGATTCTTCTGGTAAAGTTCTCCATGAAAAAGATACCGATAAACATACAACGGTCTTTAATCCAGAAAACAGTGTTCTTATCTGTGATGACGTAGATTGTTGGAACTCTCGTTTTATTACCACAAGTTTAATTTCTGAACGTAACTTCTATTTATTCACCGATAACAGACCTACAATCGTTACCGGTTTTAAAGGCGGATTTTACAGTTATGAAGTTACTGATGATAATGGTGATTTAGTACAAAAACTTATACCAGCTCGTAACAGCTTAAATGTTTTAGGTATGTACGACACTGTAACAGGTGATTTCTTGACTAATCAAGGTACAGGTGATTTTACAGCAGGCGCAGACGTAACTCCATCGCCTGAAACACCTATGGATATTATTTGTAATAATGGGGTGGTGAAGGTTCGCAATAAGAGTGGGTTGCCATTAGGATATACGCAGGTGGAGTATTTAGAGAGTAGTGGTACGCAAATTATTGATTTAGGGCTAAAATGGACATACAACATAAGCACTAAAACTGTTTGTGAAATGCTAGCAAGTGAAAATACTGCTGTGGGTTGTGTGGGTGCAAGAAACTCGACAAGTCTAGTATGGGGTAACTTTTCTTCAAGCACTTCAAATAATTATACTTGTTTTGGTAATAAAGTTAATATTACTTTTTCTCAACGTATGGTGGACGGTAAATTCCATG
>JAZSEI010000119.1:0-6038 GCA_045531635.1 Acutalibacteraceae bacterium | reverse complement strand
GAAGACTTGTAGCGATTCTCACTTCGCCGATGTTATAGCTGAACTCAACAAATTCTTTAGCCTCACCAGCCTTCTGCTTATCAGAAGCTTCACTTTCTGCAATCCACTTAAAGCTCGCTTTAAGCTTAGAAATAGGGAACTTAACGCCACCCTTTACACTAAGCTTTCTAACCTTTGAATAAATTCTACCGTAATTCTTGCTTACTTCTTTTACGAACTCACTCATAATGTTAACAGGGATAATTGCACCTAGCTCTGTTGTAACAGTTGTGCCTGTGTCGCCACCTGCTCTTTCAAGAATACTTTCAGCATTCTTTTCACGCTTCTGAACAAACTCCATAAATGCTTTTCTGTATTCTAGTGATGAGTATGGAGCTTCTTCAGCTCTTGTTTCTTTCTTATTGTTCATAAGTGAAACAAGATTGCTACCACGGTTTTCAGGTGTCTTATCCCAAGCATTGTCGATAGCCTCAATCTGTTTTCTGCACTCTGCAATCTCAGTATCAATTTCACCGATAGTTCTTATATCTGCCTGTAGCTGTTCAGCCGACTTGTTTTCTGCACCCTGTGTTAGGGCTTTTCTTTGTTCTGTTAGCTTTTCGATTCTGTTTGTAAAATATGTTTTCATTTTTAAACACTCCTTAAATTATTGAAATTAATTTTCTTAATTGTTCAGTTCGGTTACTGTTGTTTCTGGCTTCTGTAACTGCACCTCTAGCGTTTATGCTGGTGTCGCTATAAGCTGGATTAGTTACAGCTGAAATTTCATAAATCTTTTTAAATTTATTAATTCTTCTGGTAGGTTTATCAGTATCAAGATTAAGCCATTTTTCTTCTTTAATAGTAAACGCAAAAGACATTTGTGTTATATCTCCACGCTTGATTGCTGAATATAGCTCTCTTGCTCGTTGGTTGTTTTCAATATCAAGCTCTGTTTGGAACGATAAGCCGTTTTCATCAACCGTAAGTTCAAGAGTGTTGTTAGCTGAATTAGCACAATATCTTGCAAGAGGTATCATTCTGCTTTCGTGATTGACAAGCAAGCAGATATTTGATAAATCTGCCTCATCTAATGCACCTCTTGATATAATTTCATCATAATAATGCATATCGGCCATACGCTCATACACTATAGGTCTGCCATAGATTATTGCCTTATCAGTTTCAGCGTTTGTTCTGACCTCAAAGATACTATTAAGCTTTTTTGTTGTTTCCATTTTCCTTTTCACCTCCTTTAAGCTGATACTGCCTTGCATCGTTTACATTGATATAATTCAACGATTGCATTCTTACTCCTTCCAGTTCTGGTATAGGCATTAAACCCAAAGCCTCACGCTTTTCGTTTTCAAACATCGAACCAGCGTCACCTAATATTCGCAAAGCCTCAATCGTCTGTTCCATATTTAAGAACACAAGGTCCTTAGGGTAAAATTTAATTTTGTTTCCTCGTGCTCTCTGATTTTCTGAAAACAAGCCCTTTGTAAACGCTTGCGAAAGCTTAATGATTATAGGTTCAAGGCAGGTTTGATAGAATGCTGTGTATTGCTCTGTTGTGTAATTACCCTCAAGAACAGGCAGGCACATTTTGAAAACTCTGCAAATTTTCTTGTCGATAAATTCAAGAGTGTCCTTATCAACGAAATGAATATCTCGTTTTAATTGAATGAAATCTTGAGATATATCCAAACCACCTATTTTGAATTCATTGTTTTTCACTGTATCAATAAACTCTTGTGCAGCTGCACTCTTCTTATCGCCAGACATCATTGTGTTATATTTAACGATACCTGAAATTGAATAGCTCGACTTGATAGCTTCTGCAATACCCTGTGTCATTGTTTCATTTATTTGCAGAATTTTAAGCAATGCAGAATTATTCTTTCTTCCATTAATATCTCCACCCATTAACTCATTGCTAGAAAAGTTTGCACGCAGATGAATAACATCTGAATATGGGAAAGTAAAATGCTTTTCACTAAAGTGAAATCTAACAAACAACGTATTATCTTCATCAGTTAAAAATTCAGTATACAAGGGCTTTACAGGATATAAGGCTTTGTATGTTCTGCGAGTTTCTCCAGTTATCTTGTTGTGATACTCGTCATAAATAGGAACCACATAAGCGTTATCAGTACCTAATAGCAACCATATTATCTTTTCGATAAAATCACTCGTTGTCATTATTTCATTAGGGTTTTCGAGAACCTTTTGAATTGACATTGAGTAGTCAATATTTAAAGAATTACCTCTGGTATGTACTGGTCTAAGCTTTGATATTTCAGAGGCTATACAGCTAGCACAGGCTAAAACCACATCACTTGCGAATATATCATTTCCGAAATTGCTAAACACAGGCATATAACCATTAAGCATTTTGGCTCGTTTTAATCCTGAAAACGAGTTTTTTATTTTGTATAAAAGATTAATTTTTCTCACCACCTTTTTTTACTTGCTATCTGAAAGATTGAGAACTATATCGTATTATCTAGCTCATATCTCTCTTTCATTGCATTAAACAGAAGTTTTTCATATTCTACAATGATTGATATTTGTGGTTTTGGTTCATCTTTCACTAAATCCTCGATTTGTTTCATACAATGATTTATAGTTTCATCAATGTATTTAGAATATTTTTCTTTTGTAAGCATATTTAATATTCACCTCAACAACTGACTGAATTCATTTCCATATCGGCTGTACATTTCTTCTAACATAACAAACGTAACAGCTCCGTCTATTCGTTTTTGTCTTTCTACTTTAGTCAGCATACCTTGCCTTTGACTGTTAAGCTTGATTTGTGCATTTGCAAGACACCATTGGTCTACAGGGTTATTTTGGTAATTAATAACTCTGTATTTAAAATCTGCCTCTGCCTTTCGCATTGAATTGCTTAAAGCTGTTCCTTGCTGAAGCATTATTAAATCTTCGCCTTTATTCCAGCCATACTCTTTCATTTGATTTATAAAACCTAAAGCAAACTTCTGGTCATACCCAAGCTTAAACAGCATTATTCCATACTCGCTATAAAGCTTTTCATAAAACCAATTAGCTATTTCTGCTTCATTTACCATCGTGTCGCCCAGAACAGTTATATAGCCTTGCTCAACCCATTCCTCATACTTAGCACCTTGATGTGTGTCAGTCCCAAGTTTGCTTTCTGGTATAAAATAATGGCTATAAACATATTTGGTATTATCACCTTTTTTCATTAACAAGATTTTAATGTTTGAAAGGTCGGTAGTTTCAGCAAGGTCTAAGCTCGCTAAACAATAATCGTTTCTGAAATCTTCAAGATTAAAATCTGCCTCATAAGAAAACTGAGAATACTCCAGCCAGCTCTCAGCAACACTTTGATGAATGTTAAAATCTTTCGCCAAAACAAACACACGGTCTGTTTTAGAGTTTTTAGCAAGGTCTACCTGCTCTCTTAAATAATCAAACTGCTTTATTTCACCAAGTGACGGATTTGACTTGTACCAGCTAGACTCATCCTGCCATATTTCTTGCTCACTATCTTGAGTATATAACCAAGGCAAAAAACGTCTGCCTATAAGGGTGCAGTCCTCACCATTGATTATTGCTCTGGCTTTTTCAAGTTCATTATCAAGAAATCCGTCAGTGATAAAACCATTGGTTGTAATCATAATCAGCTTGGGATTAAGCTTTACTGACTGCGATTGTTCAATAGCCTTTACAAGTCTGTTGGTTTTCAGCTCGTGGACCTCATCAATTAACGCAAAGTCGATGTTTTTACCATCTATGTGCTTTTGCTCATCTGACATTTTAAAAATCAACGAATCAGTAATAAGGTTTCGTAAACCTTTACGATTTCGGTGTGTATCTTTACTGTTTGGATCAAATAACACTCTCATTGTGTCCATTGCATCAAAAGCAAGACCAGCATTTTCATCGTTCATACTGGCACATACAATCTGCTCTCCCTTAATTCCAGCGAGCCATTCTGACAGGCCTATACCAGAGTTAAATTCAGTTTTTCCGTTTTTTCTTCCAATCATCAAAAGAATTCGTTTAAATCTGTCAATGTACTCTCCAGTATCCTGTAGAGCTTTCGCAGAAACAAAGCTGTATATAGCTTCTGCAAAAGCTTTTTGCCAAAGCATTAATTTCATTCGTTTGCCATAAAACGGAGCTTTTGTTAAGCAACAAACACCCTCGATGAAGTTAAGCCTTAGCTTTACTCTTTCTGGCATAAAAATATAGTCAACATCGTGCTTTATATCATCTTGAAGATTTTTTAACTCTGTATAAAGCTCGTTGCCGACTATTATTTTTCCATTTTCAATTTCGTTGATATAGCTAAGTAAATGACTTTGCTTTTCAAGCTGACTATAATCCATTCTTTTCCAGCCACTCTCTCAAAGGTGAGACTTCCTCGCCCTCGTCTTTTCGTGCTATTCGGTCCAAACATTTAATAGCGTTGATGTATTGTTGGAGTAACTCCTTATACATTTTTGCAGCAGGATTGATTTTTGAAACATTTGGCTTAGATGGATGCACTTTGATTGCTGGTTCACCTTTTAGAATTTCAAGCTCATTTTCAAGCTTTACAATCTGTTGAACCAATGGGAGATAAACCTCATTTTTGTCTATATAATCAAATAAAACAGTTTCTCTGTCATTCAACATCGTATCACCTCGTATATTTTGAAAATCTCGATTTTTCCTTTGCGATGTACCGTGAGTACCCCTTTAACAGTTCCAAAAAAATTATTTTTTACACAACGTGGGGCGGGTTAAGCTTGAACCATTCATCGATATATATATCCCATTCTTTCTTATTTCTACCTTGTGGCTTATCGTAAAGCCTGCGAATACATTCTTCTTGTGGTGTGTCTATTAAAATCAATCTTGCATTTAACTTATCAGCTAGCTTTTCACGCTCAATAGAATTTTTAAAGCCTCCAACGATATAACAATTTTTCCAAGCTCCGTTACGCATTTTTACTTGTTCTATTAAATGATTGTAAACACTGAAAACAACAGCTTTGATTCTGTTTGGCTTAACGTGTTCAGGTTGTCCAGATAAGCACTGCCATATCCTGTCAATATCAATAATCAAATCGCCCTCGTGTGATACACCATACACATAGGTAGATTTACCACTACACGGAGCACCGTAGACCATATAAACCTGTGGTTTGCGATAGCCTGTTTTTTCGTGAATTTGATTGTGACATCTATGGTGGACTAATGCGATGTTTTCGGGATTTAGCGCAACACTTGCGTCATTGATATTAAATCTATTAAGCTCTATCTTGTGATGTGCTATAATGTCATATTCGTTTAAGATAGGCTTCTGACAATGCTCGCAAATAACTAAACCGTTCTGCTTGCGTTCTTCTCGCAAAACTTTAACAAACTTTCTCCATTTTTTTGACCTGTAAAAATCATCTGACATAGTATCACCACTCCTCTTCTTTAAACATACCAAGATGTTTTCCAATTAATTCCAATGCCTTAACTTTATCAAAAGAGGATATTTCCACACCGAATTTTCCCTCTTTAATTCTTGATATAGATTTCTTTACTTCGATTGGGAGCTTATCGGTTTCGCTCAATTCCACCATTCCGTCAGCGTTTACTCTTGCTATCATAGTTCTATCAGAAAAAGCAATTGCAGCAAGCTCAGCTAAAACCATATCAGCAGTAATTTGAGTACGTTTAGATTGCTCTTCTCTTAATTCTTGTATCTTTTGTTGAATGTTAGGTTTTTTTAGTAGCTTGCACCCCTCAACACGTGCCGTTACATCATTTTTAACTGAATATCCTGCTCGCTTATATGCCTGTGTAGCATTAAGGTCAATGAGGTATTCCTCTACAAACCTTTTCTGTTTTTCTGTTAATTTAGGCTTAGGCATTACCTCACCATCCTTTCTGATTTTTGGGTAAAAGAAAAGCACCAAAATAATACTTTGGTGCATAAAAAATTAAAATATTTTGTATAAAAGAGTTGACAAGCACGCTATGACGTGCTATAATATAAACATAGAGAGGAGGTGAGTAAAAGGTGATAGATA
>JAZSEI010000148.1:0-21292 GCA_045531635.1 Acutalibacteraceae bacterium | reverse complement strand
TTGAATCATTCATTAATTATTCGTTTTTAACATTTGCTATTCATTGCAATTGCTACAATTATTACTGATACAAGTCATAGAATATTTATGGCTTTTTTGTTGCATGTAGCATAACCGAATTTTCTCCTCCAAATGCCTTTTCTACAGTATATCCATTGTCATTCATAACAGCTATAAAAGCATTGTAGCTTTGTATATATGTTTGTGCAGGTGCTATATAATAGAAGCTTTCACAATCAAGATAGCCTAATCGGGTTAAATTTTCTTTCATTTCAACTTCAGTAGCATTTCGAATCCACATTTCTGCTGTCACAATATTGTCTTGATACTCACTTTTATACTGATTATCATGAATTAGATAAAACCGAAAATTCGCATCTGACCATTCATGTACTAAAGTGCTTTCGTTATAGCAACCTTCTTTATACCAAGTCGCTGTAATTTCTCTTACATCATCTTTAGGTGCTCGTTTTATAATACTAATCATACCAAAAGCACTATAAACACTTGAACATACAACCAGCATAGTTGCTATTACACGCACCCAACACTTACTTTTTATTTTATTACTCTTTACTAACCAACAAAACGTCAAATAACTACCATATATTACGGTTAATAGCCACAATGGAATGAAAAACACTCCATAACGATTTCCTATATTTTGTGTTCCATAGCTATTATCCCATGCATTATATCCATAAAAAGAACACGCGACAGTTAAATAATAGAACACCCAGCTTATTACAACAATAAGAACTAACGATTTAAGCATTGGTTTTTTCTGAAAAAGTCCAAGTATTGTAAATAACGCAAATAACATTACAACGCCCAGACCTACAGCACCAAAATTAACGCCCATCTGCTTACCTAATCCAATAACAAAATCTACAATAATATTATTATGGGCAAATGCAGGCATATGAGAAACCTCGCTTGCTCCTTGGTTCATCATTTGAGGTAACATAAAGAAGCCTAACAAAGCTCCAGCAAGCACAGCTGTTATTGCTGATAGTATTATAAGCTCCTTTTTCATTTTCTTTTTTCTTAGAAAATGAATAACAACAGCCAAATATAATATTGCAATAATAAAAACAGAACCATACTGGCTATAAACAGTTAAGCAAGCACAGGCAAAGAACCCAATCAGATCTTTAACTCTTTCATCTTTAATTGCACAAATAAAGAAAAACAGAGTCCAGCACATAAAGCATAGCATCAGATTATATTCTCCACATTCTAATGCATAGTAAATTATTTTACTAGTCAATAGATATGACAGTGTACCAAACACTGCCCATACCCTATCTGCTAATTTATCAATTGCAAGATAAAAGCCTATACCTCCGACTAATGTGGTTAATACACCAGCCATTCTAAAACCAAATTCCGAATCAAAAACAAGTAACCATAGGTACATTAAAATATTGTACAATGGTGGCTGAAATGTGCTCACAATTCGCTCGTACATATTCATTGTACCTCTTCCACCAGGAACTGCACCACTCATTACCTTAGAATAAAAATATTCAATCGATTCGTCATACCACAATCCAGAGGCTGTTGCTCTGAACGTGTAAAATAATCCCACTCCAAATAAAACTGCAAATAATAACAACCGTTTTTCAGATAACTTATTAATCGATATTTTCATCTTTCCCTCCTTAATTTTTTACCATTTAACATCTATTATATTATCATACAACTTATCATTATAATTTAATAACCATTAAAAAGCAATGTATTATCCAAAACAATCCAAAGCAATTATTTTTTTTGTTAAAACTCAACATAAAAATAAAAATTATAAAAACAACAAACTAAAAAAACACTAATTTTACAACAGCTTAAATTTTAATTATGCGAGTACACCTCACACTAAACACCGTTTAGAATCATCTATTACTACATCACTTTTAAATATTTATCTATTTTATGTATCGAAACATAAAAAACTACATTCTTACAGCCTAGGCCAGAATGTAGTTTTTATCTGTTTTTGCAAGTTTTATTATATATTTATCTTGGAATAAGCCCTGTTAAAGCCTCCAGCGTTAACTCTATCTTTCGTGGTGAAACACTGTTACTAGCTATAAATAGATTATAGCCATTGTCATCATCAAAGTAATCGCAGGCAGTATGATTTGCTATAACACCAACGTGCCCTATACCGCCACACATATTTGGTACTAACCCATAGCCGTATGATGCTGCAGTGTTATCAGAGTAGTTTGTAATCATTTCGTTATAGCTTTCGGTTGAAACTACCTTTCCACTTCTTAATCCTGTCATCCATTTATCCATATCATAGGCATTAGACACTATGTCACCTGCACCCTTAGTAAATCCCTTTTTAGTGCCGTCTTCTACATAATTAAAGCTTACACCATTTACTAATTCTGGATTATCAATAACCTCTTCTATAGAATATGTGTTCAGCATACCTAATGGCTCAAAAATTTCTTCACGAATAAAATCTATATATAATTTTCCTGAAATCTGTTCTACAATATTCCCAAGTAAAAAATAATTTGAATTAGAGTACACTTATCCACCGTCTGGTTCAAATTCTAGTGGCTGGTTAAAAATCCAGTTTTTAAGTATTTCTGTATTTTCTTGATCGCTGTTATTAGCTGATATTTCATTAACAGCGTCACCGTACGTTATATCTGGAACACCTGAACGCATTGTAAGTAGGTTTTTGATTGTAATATCCTTGCCATTATCATATTCTGGGAAGTAAGTGCTTAATTTATCATCTAAGCTTAGCTTACCTTGGTCACGCAATATCATAATTGCAGTAGCACAAAATTGCTTAGACACCGAACCCATTGGCATAGGGGTATCAATAGTAATTTCTTTTTCACCCTCAAATGCACCAGTAGATGACTGATATAGCACTTCATTATCCTTTGTAAGATAAACAATACCCTCAAACTGATACGAGTTTAAAACATTATCAAATTCATCTTGCTGTTCAAAGCTGACATTCTCTGCACTTGGCTGAGTAGACTCAGTATTGTCATTTACTTCTGTTGCTTCTGTTAACACTTTGCTTTGCGTTGCAGTCTCTGAATTATTATTTGTGGTATCACTTTTTGAGCAAGCCATAGCTGAAAATGCCATTATCAATGACAGCATTATCAACAAAGATTTTTTCATAATTTTATTCCTCTTTTTTCTTATAATATACTCTCAAAAGAATATATCTTAGCTGTCAGCAGTCACAATTTATAATTCACTTGGGGGTGTGAATTAATTGCAACTACTAACAGCCTTGATTAACAAATATTAGGTATTATTTTACTCCCACCATTCAGGTCCGTTATAAGGGAATTCGTCAATTAGTCCTATAATATATTTTTGAATATATACAGCATCTAATAACTCTACTTTTCGATTGTAATCAACATCTGCGTCTTGCATTGCAATATTGTCAAGCTCGTAAGAGCCGAGCAAATGCTTCATAATAAGAACAGCGTCCATTAGGTCTATTTCGCAATCCTTACTTACATCTGCACGCACACTCTCGCTATCCCATCTACCTTTATAGATGTACGCCTTATCAGCTTCGCTATACTTACCCTCTGCTGATGAAGGAACATATGTAGCTCTTATTTCATAAAAACGTTCGTATGATGTTTTCTCTGTTTGACGTCTGTTGCCTGATTCCTCAGACTCGCCATTATTAAACATTATTGTTGAAAGCTGTGAATAAGGAGAGCCTATATATGAGAATTTATAAATATTATCGCCCATATATGTCATCTCTGCATTTAATTCTTCGCCCTCAATAACATTATCTTCGTCATCCCACCAATTATAGCCTTTGCAATAGATATATACATTCTCCCATTGTGTTTTTGAATTATCAAAATAAATTACAGTCAACTGAGAATCCTGCATATCGTAAACTGCATCATAGTATATGTTATTAATTTCGTCTAATGATTGTGCGTTGTTTATATCAATTTTAGCCTGATCTACAATTGCAGTTACTCTGTCAATTACATCCTTTTCTTCTGGTATATCATAGGAATATTCTGATTTAAAATTAGACAATATTCCCTCTAAGTCTTGTATTCTTTCGTTTCCTTCATATCCAAGCATATTACTAAAATAGGCGTTTAAAAACTCGAATCTGCCGTTGATGAAGGTTTCAAGATATCTCATTTGCTCGTCCTGAGTTGCACCAGACTCTGGCACAAGCAATGTAGATGATAAATTCCACCTTGTGTAGTTCATTATTGATGATGACTCCAGAAGTGCGTCGTAATCGTATATACTCTTTAATCTGCCTGTACCCTCTGCTTTACCTATAGCTATATCAAACGCAGACAAAAATTCTGTGTTCCAAATCTTTTCAACCTCTGACATAAAATCATCATGCTGGCAAAGCTGTCCGAATATAGTGTAAGAATATCTTGTAAACCAACTGCTGTAGTCCTTCATCGAAACTCCATCACGGTAGACATCAAGATTACCCAAAGCTACATCAAAGTCCCAGCAAGGGCTTGCGTGCACCTTACCGTCACCAGTAATATCAGAATCCTTATAGAAATAACAGCTTGAAATACCACCGTCAATATTAAGTGAGAATTCCTGCAATATATACATAATAGCAGCTGATCTGATATCTATATATTCTGTATAGTGCTTACCTTTTGTGTTATATCCGTCGTCAGAAAATAAAGCGTCTTCAAGGTCTTGCATAAAATCTGCAATATAGTTTATCTGCTCTGCTGAGCAATATTCAGGAGCCTTCATATTAACAGCCTGACCCCAGTCTGTTATAAAAGAGCTTGGCTCGTCTATATCCACTACAAACTCCATCAGATAGCCACCTGTGATGTCATCTGGATTATAAGGGATATTAAAGCCTTTTCTTGAGTTATAATATTCATCTTCGTTTACACTGTAAACATTATTACCGTATAGCTCTTCAAGGTCAGCGTCTTCAATTCCTAAAGCGTTTGCAACTGCTTCTTCTGTGTTTTTCTGTAGGTCTGTAATATCTACAAGCTCACCGTCACCAGCCTCTATCTTTTGTGTTAGCTGATATGTACCAAGGTACTGACCATTCGCATATAAATCTACAAAGCGTGATTCTGGTGAAAAATCAAGTCCAAGCTCGTTAGCAAGATCATACATAAATACATTTCTTATCATTGAGTTGTCCTGTGCATTTGCAAGTAAGCACCACTTTTTATTTTTGTCCATACCAAGCAAAGAGGCTTTTTTATCAAGCTTTATATTGTAAGGCTTTTTAGCTAATCTCCATGTTGAATGACCTCTGCCCTTTATTGAATCTAGCTTATCATCGTAAGAAACAGAGCCGTCATAATCAATTGCTACAAGCTGACCACTCTCTTTATTATCCTTACTTGAATGAACTGTACGCATTGATCCACTTTCGGTTGTAAGGAATATTGAGCCTATACCTGTTGCCTTTTGTACGCATAGGTTATATTCAGCACCGTCTGCTATAACTGTATAGGTTTGACCATTCTCAAAAAAGCTATAGCTGTTACCACTTGTAATTGTGTTACCATTAATTTTTACGCTGTCAAAATTATGGTAAACAGTAAGATTTGATAAATCTGCTGATGATGGCAATGACCAATAATATGTACCATTTTTTGCATACCATTTTACAGCGTCGATGTTGTTTGTTGTTATAGCCTCTGTACCCTCTGCCCAAAGAGCCTTGTCAGCACTTGCTGTAACATACTGTGGTGGTGTTGAAGCCACTGCAGAAACACTAATTGGCATACCAACTATCACCATAGTTACAGCCAACAGCGTTGCTACTATTTTTGTCTTTGTTTTCTTAAAAAACCTCATTTTTTTCTTCCTTTCAAATAAAAAAATATATGTTTTAATACATAATAAATTTGCTATACAACATAAATTTATTACATATTTAATTGCAATACCCTGTAGCATTAAATTTAATCAATGCCACAGGGCAAGAGAGAACTAGCAAAGCTGGAAACTTTGCTTAAAAAGGTATTTACATTACAACTAAAATTTTAATATATATTTGAACCCTTTTTAATACAATCTTATTTTTTATTGCTATAAACAATATTATCATTAATTATGACTGTTCTAATCTTACTAGTATCTATCAGATTTATTTCAGGCTCGCCCATTCCACCTGGAACCTTAGACAAGCTAAGTATAATCTCCTCTTTATAGTAATAATCTTCACCGTCTTTAACTACACCCTTAACGCAGTCACCAAAATAATATAAAAAGTATTCTGTACCGTCGTCCATAATAATTTCTGAACGCTTGCAATCAAGAGGTTTATGGCAAGTTTCCTCATATTTTTTATAATCGGTTTGTAGGTAATCCTCTATATTAGTTTCACAATAAATATTAATACCAAACGATGTAATCTCCATAGTCACTTCATCAGCAATTGGTTCAACAAAGTTAGGTGCATTTTCGGTAGTAAGCTCCTGCTTTATTTTATCATCACCTATATTTATTGTAAAGCTCAATTCAAATGGGAGCTCATATTTTTTATCATCAATATAACCGTATTCATAATATTCACCGTTATATACCTCTCCCCAATTGCTTTCATCTATACCTAGCTCTTTGTATAGCATCTCGATCTGAGGTTTATCATACTCCTCGGCAAAGGTGTATTTTCTTGAATATGGTTCAAGCATTTTTCTTGCACCAAAGCTTTTACTATGTATTGTAAGTGTAGCTCCTTGCAAATCCTTATCCTGTGCCGAAACTAAAAACATCATTTTTAAAGCTTTTTTATCTTCACTTAATAAATAGCTTATGCCATCAGGACTAGGACCAAAATAGTTATTATATTTGTCGGTATAAGACGCATAACATTCATAATAATCCCAAAGCGACTCACCCTCGTTTTTTAACCAGAACGGATAATCATAGCCCTCTTCAGTAAAGGTAGAGCCATCCTTTTTAGTAACCTCTAATACTGTATAAATTCTACGCTTGTCACCTGTTACTCCAAGCAATTCAACATTCAGATTTGGGTCTGAGCTTGTGTAGGTTATATTTTCGCCTTCATAAAGTCCTGCTGAAGACATATTCCCATTCAAGAATTCACCAAAAACAAGCTGAACACTGCCCGAGGCATAAATTACTGTAGAAAAAATAGTAATACCTATAACCACTACTGCTGCTATAAGCAACATTCTAAGCTTTTTAGTGGTATTTTTTCTTTTCTTTTTTGTACCAATACTCTCAAATACATCTGCCTTGATTTTAGCAATATCAACATCCATAGCTGTATCATCACAAACATCAATATCGTTAAGATTCATAAAATCATCATCAAAATCATTTTCGTCAAAGCTGTTAAATAATTCTTTAAAATCACTTTTCATAGAGTATACCCCCTTTCAAGAAGGCTGGCTTTAATTTTATCTCGTGTACGCTTTAGCTTAGATTTTACTGTTTCTAACTTAATATCCATTTCGCTTGCAATTTTAGACACTGTTTGATTGTAGTAATAATATCTGATAAGTATTTCTTTGTCGGGCTGTTTTATTTCTCTTATTATTTCCTTTAGCTCGTGATTAATATCCTTTTCTTCGGTTACATCCTCCAGCGAAAAATTATCCTCAGGGGCGTAATCATCAATGTTAAATACTGTTTTGCTTATACAGTATGTCAATTTATTCAACGCTCTTGTTCTTGCAATGCAAGAAATATAACCCTTTAGCTTACCGTCTTGCACCTTGTCGGCATTATTCCACAAGGTAACAAAAACATCAGCTACAGTTTCTTCTACATCCTCTTTAGTCAATCCTCCTTTAGAAACATTATTAATTATTGCTACAACCAAATGCGTATACCGGTCTATTATTTCTTCAAACGCTTTTTCGTCATGTTTTCGCAATTTATGTACAAGCTTATCATTCAACTTTTTAAACCCCCACTCTTAAAAAGTATCCTCACTAATAATAACAGGTAAAAATATGAAATGGGTGCAAAAAATAAAAAAATAATTTTAATTTAATATAATTTAATATTCAATTAATAAATCCCCCATTATTTTACACCGAAAGATAAAAATACTCTGTTATAGTTTCTGGTGATTCCTTCATTCCGTTATCAATCCACCATTTAACAGTTTCTACAAAGGTTGCCACTATATGGTTTATCCAAAAGCTATCGGGTAGCTTTTCGCTTTTTCTTTCTTGAAACAACGGCTGTTGGCTTGCAACCAAGCTTTGTAGATTGCTTTTAAAATATTGCAGAAACAGCTCGTTATTCTCGCAAGAAAGCAATTCTAAAATGTTGTTATCATTTTTTTGCAAATGCATAAAAAGGTGCAAAAATACAGAATCGGGTGCGTCACAATCAAAAATATGTCTATGCTCGCTTTCTTCTTCGCTACTAAGTGAATCGAAAATATGGCAGAACAATTCTTCGCAAAGCTCCTTTAGTAAAAAATCCTTAGTTTCAAAGTGCGAATAAAAGGTTGCTCTGCCAATATCTGCCTTGTTTATTATTTCTCCTACTGTAATCTGTGCAAAATTCTTTTTAGATAACAGCTCGATAAATGCATTAAATATTGCTTCTCGTGTTTTTCTTTGTCGTCTATCCATAAAGACCTCCATACATTTTTTGTAAATTGTTCAGTATCGTACATCACGATTAATTTGCATATTGTATACAACGGTTTCTTTTTGTACAATGTTATTGAACGATGAGTTCGGTAACAAATACATTGTACTACTACATTACTTTAAAATCAATAGGAGGACCTTACTATGAAAACAGAAAAAAATATTTTAATCGCATTTATCCTAAACCTTGCATTTTCAATCATTGAATTTGTTGGTGGCATATTTACTGGTAGCGTTTCAATTGCGTCTGACGCTGTACACGACCTTGGCGATGCAAGTAGCATTGGCATAGCTTATCTTCTTGAAAAGAAAAGTAAAAAGCAACCTGATGAAAAATACACATACGGCTACACACGATATTCAGTTATTGGCAGTGTAATAACAACACTTATTCTTCTGTTTGGCTCTGCTATTGTAATATACAACGCTATCGGCAGAATTATAAATCCAACAGAAATTAACTATAGTGGTATGATTATTTTTGCTGTTTTTGGTATTTGCATAAACTCTGGTGCAGCATTTTTTACTCGTGAGAAAGGCTCTTTAAACCAAAAGGCAGTTAATCTGCATATGCTAGAGGATGTACTTGGCTGGGTAGTTGTACTTGTGGGTGCTATTATTATGCACTTTACAGATTTTGCTTTAATCGACCCTATTATGTCAATTTGTGTGTCTTTATTTATCTTTATAAACGCTATCAAAAATTTAAAATCAGCAATTGACCTGTTTCTGGAAAAAACACCAGAGGGCGTTGATGTTAACAAAATTAAAGAACATATTATGGAGCTTGACGGCGTTATTGATGTTCATCATATCCACATCTGGAGCATTGACGGTCAGAGTAATTACGCTACTATGCACATAGTAACAGAGTATGAACCAGCTGTAATCAAGCATAAAATACGTGATGAGCTACTGGAATGTGGCATAGTGCATACAACACTGGAGCTTGAAGCACCAGATGAGCATTGCGAAGCACAGAACTGTCATATAGAGCACCATAGTCACTCTGGCTGTGGACATCATCACCACCATCAACATTAAACGGATAATATCCTTGCTAAAGTCACTCTAATACGGGTGACTTTTTCTTTTGCACAAACATCTTCTGCCACTACTTTTAACATTCTTTGTTAAAAACAGTTGGTTGCGTGAAAAAATATGAAATGATATAATTTGTTTGAAAGGAATGAGAAATATGAGTAATATGTTTGGTATGAATTTGAAATATTTAAGAGATAAAAGTAATCTATCACAGGAGCAGTTTGCAGAAAAGCTTGGTGTATCAAGACAAACTATAGCAAAGTGGGAAAATGGTGACTCTCTACCTGATATAGAAAGAGGTACTGAAATTGCTGCTATGTTTTCTGTATCGCTAGAAGCACTTACAACCTGTTCACTTGATGAAAAGGTAGAGACAGATAGCGAGCCTGCTAAGGGTAAATATGTTTTTGGTATGGTAAAGGTAGGCGAGCGTGGTCAGGTAGTTATACCAAAGCACGCCAGAGAGGTGTACGACATAAAAGCAGGAGATAAATTGCTTGTTGTTGGAGATGAGAATGGTATGGCATTTGCAAAGGTAAAGAGCTTGCCTGATTTTTACTTTGGTGGCTAAGGAGGATAATTTATGCTAGCTATTAAAACAGAAAATCTAACAAAAAAATACAAGGATAAAACTGTTGTAAACGAGCTTAACCTAAGCGTAGAAGAAGGCGAAATGTATGCTCTTTTAGGTGTTAATGGTGCTGGTAAGTCAACAACTATCAAAATGCTGTCTTGTCTTATTCAGCCAACATCGGGCGACGCAAAAATTCTTTCTAACAGCATTATAAGCGACACTACAAAGGTTAAGCAGATTATAAGCGTTTCTCCACAAGAAACCTCTGTTGCTCCTAATCTTACAGTAAAGGAAAATCTTGAATTTATTGCAGGAATTTTCGGATTTAATAAAGCAGAGGCTAAGGCAAAAACACAGCAGATTATTTCTGATTTTGATATGAAAGAATTTCAGAACAGCCGTGCAAAAACTCTTTCTGGTGGTTGGCAAAGAAGATTAAGTATTGCTATGGCACTTATAAGCGAACCAAAGGTTATTTTTCTTGATGAGCCTACATTGGGTCTTGATGTTTTAGCAAGACGAGATTTGTGGAAGCAAATAAAAAAGCTAAAGGGTAAGATAACTATTATTTTAACTACTCACTATCTAGAAGAAGCCGAGGCTTTGTCTGACCGTATTGGTATTATGACAAACGGTGTGCTAAAGGCTCAGGGCACAGCAGATGAGCTTAAAAAGCTGGCAAAAACTGATAATTTTGAAGAAGCATTTGTAAGAATTGCAGGAGATGAAATTTAAAATGAGAACACTTGTATTTGCGTCACGAAACACAAAAGAAATCACCCGTGATATTTTTACACTAATTTTTGGAATATTATTCCCACTTGTACTTTTGGTACTTCTTTCAGCAATTAACTCTGGTATACCAGAGGGTGCAGGAATGAAGCTGTTTGAAATAACAAATTTAGTCCCTGGCATTTCTGTATTTGGTTTAAGCTTTATTTCACTTTTTACAGCAACATTAGTATCAAAAGACAGATGTACAAGCTTTATTCTAAGGCTTTTTACCTCTCCCCTTAAATCCAGACAATACATAATCGGCTACACACTGCCACTTATTCCTATGTCAATTTTACAAACCATAGTTTGCTATATTGCGTCATTTGCTTTGGGGCTTGAATTCTCAGCAAATATTTTACTTGCAATTGCTGTAAACATTCCTGTGTCAATATTCTTTATTGCAGTAGGACTCCTATGTGGTACAATTTTTAATGATAAAGCAGTTGGTGGTGTATGTGGTGCATTGCTTACAAACCTTTCTGCCTGGCTTTCTGGCACTTGGTTTGACCTTGAGCTTATTGGTGGTGTATTCGAAAAAATCGCAGACCTACTCCCTTTTGTACACGCTGTAAACGCTGGCAGATATGCCCTTTATGGTGAATACAGTAAAATTTTATCAGAGCTTTTGTGGGTAATCGGCTATGCTATTGCTATAACAGTAATTGCAGTTATGCTTTTTAGCTACAAGATGAAGCAAGATAAATAAACAAATTATTCCACAGCTGTCATAATGCGTTGCACAATTTATGACAGCTCTAAATTTTTATAAAAATAAATTATCCAACACTTGACAATTTAAAAACATATATGCTATAATTAGCAAAATTTTTAAAGGAGCACAACAGCTATGATTATTTATACAAACTTTGTAAAAATGAATCAACAGCAGTCCGAGGCATATTCTGGCAACGGGCTTAATTTGTTGTGCGTGTAATTATTAAACTAAAGGTTTTAACTACACAGATATCAACGGTCAAAGGCTCGGTGCCTTTGACCGTTTTTTATTTACACGAAGGAGGTGTTAATATGTCGGGACAGTCCGTTCACCAACAAAGTAATCTTGACGAAATCGACCAACAAAGAAATTTTATTAAAATAATTTATATTAAAGGAGAAATTCATCATGACAACATCAAAATCAGTAGACAGCTCTGCCTTGACATATTACGAATCAGGCTTTGAACATAACAGACTAAAAACAGGTATTGGACTTATCGAGTTTGAAAGAACAAAAGAAATTTTGCTGGAAAATCTACCAAAGCCACCAGCTGTAATTTATGATATTGGTGGTGCCTATGGCGAATATTCGTGGTGGCTTGCCTCTCTTGGCTATGAGGTGCATTTATTCGATTTATTCCCTAAAAATATAGAGCTAAGCAAGGTTCTTGGCAAGGAATACCCAGACTGCAGGCTTGCGTCAGCTGAGGTTTGTGACGCTATATCTGTTCCAAGAGAAAGCAAAAGTGCAGACGCTGTACTTTTAATGGGGCCTTTATATCACATAACTGATTATAACGAGAGAATTTCTGCAATTAAAGAAAGTCGCAGACTTTTAAAGGACGATGGCGTTCTTTTTACAGCTGCATTAACTCCTTATTCTGTCCTACTTCATAACATTACAGTATATGACCCTTTTGGCGAAAATCCAAACAAAACTCTTGAAGACCCTGATTTTATTAAGATGGTAGAGCGTGAGGTTAAAGACGGCAACCACATAAACCCAGACAACACCATTTATAGTGGCATAGGCAGTGCACATCTGCACACAGCAAAAGAACTTAGAGCAGAGCTTTTTGACGCAGGCTTTGAGGAATCTACCATCCACGGAGTAATGGGTGGTGCATGGCTTGCAAGGGATATTGACAAGCTTTGGGAAAATGAGGCTTCAAGAAATGCACTTATGAACACAGTAAGACTTTTAGACACCTGTGAAGAAATCATAGGCTTGGCTGGACATTTGCTTTCGGTATCTGTTAAAAATATTTGATAAAATTTAATATTCAGTTAATCTTAATCGCTCTTTTAAGTAAGGTTCTGTTGATAAAATTCTTCCATAATATAGGAGATTTTATCAATTAAATTTACCAAAAGGGCGATTACTATTTTGTGGTATTATTCAGCTTAACAGCATTTATCAACCGTAAATTAAAAACCTAAACCGCATACTTGAATACTTTTATTCAAAAGCGTATCATAGATATAACAGCAAAAAATCAAATGAGGTGTTTTAATGGCTAATATATTGATAGCAGATGACGAAAAAGAGATTATAAGGCTTTTAAGAGTTTACATAGAAGCCAACGACCACAAGGTTTTTGAGGCAAACAACGGCAAAAAAGCAATTGAAATTCTAGAGAAAGAAAAGATTGACCTTGCTATAGTTGATATTATGATGCCCGAGAAAAATGGCTATGAGGTTATTAAAGAAATAAGAAAAGGCAGATATATTCCAATTCTTGTTATATCTGCAAAAATAGAGCTTTCTGACAGAGTATTTGGCATAGATTTAGGTGCAGATGATTACATAACCAAGCCCTTTGAACCTTTAGAGGTTGCAGCTAAGGTGCGTGCACACCTAAGAAGACTCGGCTTGCAAACAAATAAAGAACCAGAGAAAAACCAAATTACAGTAGGCTTTCTTACTCTTGATTGTGATGAGTGCGTAGTAATAAACGGCGACAAAACATACGAGCTTACAAAGGTTGAATACAAAATGCTGGAGCTTTTTATGAAGCACCCAAAAAGAGTTTTTACCAAAGAGCAAATTTACGAATATGCCTGGGAAAGCGATTATGTTGTTGATGATAACACTATCCGTGTAACTATTAGTCGTCTGCGTGATAAAATCGGTAACGATACCATAAAGACCATACGAGGTCTTGGGTACAGATTGGAGATTTATGGATAAGCTAAAAAAGAAAATCATAAAATATTTTATATTGTGCGTGTTTGGTGTATCTGTTACAGAATCAGCTTTAGACAGCCTTTTCACAGATTACATACTTCCATATTTATCATTATATTTATCACACAGCAAGTCTATTTCTTTACTTTTGCTAATAATGTTTTTGTTGTTAACCTTTACAGTATATTTTGTCTATGCTTTTATCTTTCATAAGCTTACCAGCAAGGCAATAAATGCTGAAAGCAATCGCCAGATAAGTGAGAGAAATATGCAGTATTCAAGTATATGTCACGACCTTAAAACACCTATGACCTCTGTACAAGGGTTTGCAGCTGCACTAAAGGAAGGCAGAATCAAGCCAGAAGAACAGCAAGAAATTTTTCAAATTATATACAACAAAAGCTGTTATATGAACGAGCTTGTAGAAAGTCTTTTTACATACTCAAAGCTCAACACCGAAAGCTATAAGCTTTCACTCAAAAATACAGATATATGCTCACTGGTGCGAAATCTTGTGGCTATAAATTATGACGAATTCGAATCACGAGATATTGACCTTGAGATAAATATACCCGACCACATTATTATTTGCTCAGTTGACGAAAAAGAGCTTAAACGCAGTATAAATAATTTGCTTATAAATTCCTGTAAGCACAACCGAAATGGTGCAAGAGTTATGGTTGAGGTAAAAAGCAAAAAAAATAATGTGTATATAATAGTTGCCGATGACGGCGAGCCTATCTCAAAGGAACAGGCTGAAAACATCGTAAAGCCGTTTGTGTGTGGTGACGAAGCTCGTACAAGTAAAAATGGTAACGGCTTGGGACTTGCCATATCGTCAATTATTATCGCAAAGCATAAGGGTAGCTTGTATGTTGACAGCAATATCACAGACTACACCAAGGGCTTTGTGGTAAAGCTTCCACTAAACGAGTAATTCATAGCTAATATAATTATAAAACTCAGAAAGAGAGTATAAACAAATGATTAAACAGAAAAAATTTAAAATTTTAGCTTTTTATACAGTAGTATTTTATAGCCTGTGGGCATTAGCTGAATTGGTTATTTTCAAAAAAATAAATTTGCATATAGAAAATGAAATATTAGCCACTTTTATTCAAGATGCAATTATAAAAAATCTTGTGTGGACATTACCAGCTGTTATTCTAATACATAAATACAAATCTGATGTTTATGTTTCTTTAAAAGAAATGTTTTCAACTAAGGTTAATTGGCTTAGATACCTACCTATTTTCATATTTTTCACTGTATATCTCTTAGCTGGAGCAATACTTCAATATGGCAAGTTAGAAATAGTAAACTCTTTTGGATTCGACGACATAATTGTTTTTTTATTTGTAGGACTTACTGAAGAGTTGGTATTCAGAGGCTGGCTTCTTAATCTTACCCTTAGTAAAAAAAGAAAATGGCTTTCGGTAGCTATAAACGCAATAATGTTTTTGGCAATTCACTTTCCAATCTGGATTAGCAATGGACTTTTTATTAGCCATTTTACAAGCCTTGGTTTTTTATTAATCATAGCATTAAGCGTTATTTTTAGCCACACCTTCATAAAAAGTAAAAACATACTTGTACCAATAGCCTTGCATATGTATTGGGATTTAATTATGTTTATGTTCTTTTTATAGTTGACGTACAAATAAATACTAAACACAAAAGCTTTGTATAATTTTAATTTTGCACTTTTAGTAAAAATACAGCAGTTTATTTTATATAAATAGCACTGTTTTTTTATTATAAAACATACTATCATTATATTAACTAAGGAGAATTAACTATGGAGAATAAGAATATCAGCAAAAAGAAAAAAATTATCACTACTGTAGTTACTGTGCTATCTATACTTGCAGTTTTAACAATATCCCCACAATGGAACGAAATATGGTATAAGTTTGGACAAAATCTATACTATATGCTTCACTAATAAGCTCAGGAGGCTAATTATATTATGAATAAAGAAAATAAAAGCATAGCAATAACAGGCTCTATGGTTGCACTAGTGCTTGCAATAATCTCATTTATAGCTAGTGTAGCACTAATGATATACGATATTACTGTTAACAAAAGCAACAGTAATATTGCACTTTGGGTTATTATATCTGGAAGCCTAGGTTCAATTTTCTCGACTCTTGGTTTTATGTTAGATAAAAATAAAAAGTAAAGGTTTGTGCTATAAAGTGGTTAGAGAAGTAAATAAAAACGAGCTTACAAAGCTTTTAGAGCTGTATTTACATTTGCACGAGAAAGAAATTCCCGAAATAACAAAGCACCTACAAAACACTTGGGATACAATAATCGAAGATAAAAATCACCATATCATTGTAAAAGAGCTAGACGGAAAATTAGTTTCGTCCTGTGTGTGCGTAATTATCCCAAATTTAACAAGAAATATCAGACCCTATGCTTTTGTAGAAAATGTTGTTACTCATTCGGCATATCGTGGCAAAGGCTACGCAACAGAATGTTTACACTATGCTAAAGAAATAGCCGAAAAAGAAAACTGCTACAAAATGATGCTACTTACAGGCTCAAAGGACGAAAAAACTCTAAGCTTTTACACTAACTCAGGCTACAACAGCACAGACAAAACAGCATTTATAATGTGGCTTTAACAGACAAATTATAAATTCGGGAGAATAAGCAATTATGCAAAATAAGATTAGCATTATAACTATGATATTTAGTATTATCTGTGCGATTATATGGGATTTGAATCTCATATAATATTTTATACTCGACAACGCACAGACTGATCGTTTGGTTTTTGAGATTATCTGTGCCATTGCATGGACTGTATCTGCAACAATATGGATTATAAAATACATAAAGACAAAAAGAAAATCATTAAGTAATTCAAAAATCATAAAAAAATAGATATAAAATATCTGTAAGTTAAAAATATCCTTTTAATTTTGCATTTTTAGTAAAAATACGATAGCCTATTTTATATAAAAAGCACTGTAATTTCATACCAAAATAGATTATTATATTTATGTAAGTTAACAAATAGCTAAGCATTACTTAGCTATAAATTAAAAGGGAGTTTTTGAAAAGATAAATTATTGCAATATAAATGGATAAGCATAATTTAACGGAGGTGTACATTTGAATACTTCTACGTACATATTATTTCTTATTATCTTATGTTTGTGGGTATCACAACAAAATACTGTATGTCAAAAGAAAATAATCAAAAAAAGAAAATCGGAGGAAACAAGAGAAATGGTTGAGTTTGCAAAAAGATTTATAGATAAGGACTGTATTGTTCGTACATTTAATGGTAACTACTTTGCAGGAACAATTAAAGAAGTAAGCCAAAATGCTGTTTTAATTGAAAACAATAAAAACATTGAAGTAATTAACCTGGAGTATGTTGTTAGCATTAAGGAACACCCAAGAGATAAAAAAGGCAAGAAAAAGTCCATTTATTGGTAATTTAATCAAACAATACGGTGATTGTCTAAAATCAGACACACGTTTATAATTTAAAATAAAATTTACTTTCCCCAAAAACAAAGTGAGCAGGTGTAACAGCCTGCTCACTTTTTGTATAACTAAGATTAATATATACACTTTGATAGTATTAGTAGAATATCAGATAGTAGTGGGATTTAAATAAAAAACAGCCAGCATAGCTGGCTGAAAATTACAAAGGAGCAAATGTTAAATTAACAAACGGTGTTTTAATTGTAATTGATTGTAAAGAGTTCTTTAACACTTTATATAAGTTTTTAAAACATTCATTCATACGCATTCTCCTTCCAATAATACATTCTAAAACATTTGCGTCTATTCCTAAGGAATCCTTCAGATCTGGTAGGTTAGAGAAGGAGTGATCCTAACCCATATATATTATATCAAAAACAACAAAATAGTCAATATAGACAAACCTTAAGCTTTTTCCATATTAAACTATATTTATGGTGTAATGATGGTAAAATCGAAAATTCAGACCACATTACATACACAAAACAATGGCAAAAAAGGAGCTATCTCACTAAGCAAGTAAGATAGCTCCCTAAGTGTTAAATTTATTCGGTTATATTGTCATTGTTCTGAACAACAGGTGGTTTTGCAACGCCTGACATATCTGGAACAACTACAACAGGTGATTGATTGTCGGCAGCTAGTTTGCCACCAAGAGCACCCATAAGCAGACTCTTCAGATCAATACCCATACCAGCTGAAATACCTTCGGTAATCTGAGTGGTTGAATTAACGATATCGCCAACCAGCTTAGCAGAGTTGCCTTCGCCATACATAGTAATCTTGTCAACCTTGCTAAGAGGTTCAGCAACATTACGTGCGATATCAGGCAGAGCACTCATAATCATTTCGACTACTGCGGCTTCGCCGTACTTCTTCATAGCTTCAGCCTTCTTGTCAATACCTTCTGCTTCAGCCAGAGCCTTTGCACGGATAGCTTCAGCTTCTGCCTTACCAACAGCAGCAATACCTTCTGCTTCTTGCTCTCTTGCAAAACGCTGTGCTTCGGCAATCTTCATCTCTGCAGCAGCAGCCTGCTCCTGCTCATAACGACGAGCTTCTGCATCCTTCTGACGCTTAAACAGCTCAGCCTGTGCTTCCTGCTCTTGACGGTAACGCTCTGCGTCGGCTTTTGCACGAATCTCAGCATCAAGTGTCTGCTTCTTAACCTCAACCTCACGAGCCTTAAGTTCAGCTTCACGCTCAGCCTTTGCAATGTTGGCGTTTGCAGAGGTAACTTCGATAGTCTTTCTCTGCTCCTGCTCCTGAATGTAATAAGCAGCGTCAGCTTCAGCCTTTTTAACGTCACTCTGTTGCTTAAGCTCTGACTGTCGGATTGACAGAGCAGTCTGCTTCTCGGCAATCTCCATATTAGCCTGAACCTTTGCGTCGTTAGCTTCTTTTGCTGCTTGTGCCTGTGAGATAGCGATGTCACGATCAGCCTGAGCTTTTGCAATGGCAGCACCCTTCTTAATCTGGGCAATGTTGTCAATACCCAAATCCTCGATTACATTGTTCTGATCAGCAAAGGACTGAACATTGAATGAAATCATTTCCAAACCCATCTTCTGTAGATCAGGAACTGCATTTTCCTGAACACGATCACTGAAAGCCTTACGGTCTATAACCATTTCTTCCAGCTTCATCTGTCCAACGATTTCACGCATATTACCTTCCAGAGTATCCTGCACACGACGAATAATCATTTCCTCGCCTTCGTTTAGGAAGAACTTAGAAGCCAATGTCATCATTTCTTCACTTTGACCAATACGAATCTTAACGGTTGCGTCAACCTTGACGTTGATGTACTCAGCGTTAGGAACGTAGTCTGTAGTTTTAACGTCTACAGAGAACATCTTCAAGCTCAGTTTATCCAATCGCTCTAGAATTGGGATTCGAATACCGGCTTTACCGATAAGGATACGAGACTTACGAAAACCAGAGATGATGTAAGCTGTATCTGGTGGAGACTTTACGTATCCAAGAAGAAGTATCAGGATGATTACGATGACACCAATTGCGATGCCAATAGCAAGTGTGAGATCCATAAGGGATTCTCCTTTCTGTTTTTCATATTTTATTTTTGTTTACAATTTCTTATTAGCAGAATTTGAAGTGGTCTGCTGGTCAGACTTAACTGGACCCTCTACAACGACAATGCCAAACATTTTTGCATATGTAGGGTTTGCATTAACCTTTTTCATCAGTCGGATAGTCAGGAGCCTTTCTTTCACGCTCACAGGCATCACTTCCTTTCTGGTTACTCGGAATTTTGTCGTTTCTGCTATATTTATATTGTATAAGAAATAGTGAATGGAATAAATGACCAATTTAGCAAAATAGAGGAGGTATTTTCATCAATAAGAGCAAATTAGGAAGTTTTTTAATGTTTCATATTGAGTTCTGTCGATTACACCAGTATCCAGCATACGCTCACACCACAGTTACAGAATCTCAACAGCAACAGAAAAACAAACCAATAGATCAGATACCTTCTTACAAGTCAAATTAAAAGCTTCACTTGTTAGATGATAGATATTTTTTGTTTTACTTGGTGGATTTTCTCACCATTCTTTGTTTCTCTCTTCTAACGAGCCTATAAGCAAAGCTCTATTTTGCATATAATTAAAGCAATCACTCATCTAAATTATAGTATTACTTACTAAAATCGTCAAGTATTTACTATTATAAACAGAAATAAAACAAGAAAAAGTATGATTAAGAGGAATTTTAATGTTACTTCTATCGGTAGCTCTGCATTTCGTGCTTGCTTTAATTTAAAAAGCATAGAAATCTCAGACAGTGTTACCAATATCAGCGATCATGCTTTTACGTTTTGTCATAACATTGAGAACATAAGATTGCCAAAAAATATTACCAGTATTAGCACAGGAACGTTTGATAACTGCTATGGGCTAACTAGTATAACAATTCCAAAAAGTGTAACCTCTATTGGCGATTCTGCTTTTTACAACTGTCATTCTCTTACCGATGTATATTACACAGGCAGTGAAGAAGAATGGAATAATATAGTAATCGACTCAAACAACAGCTACCTGAAAAATGCTACCATTCATTTTAACTCAGTTGCAGGTGATTTTAACGGTAATGGTGAAATTAATCTGGACGATGTAATCTATTCAATAAGAGCTATAGTTGATAACTCAGAGCTAACAGCATACCAGCTTGCTTGTGTAGATTTAAGTGGCGACAGCAATTTTACTGTATTAGATATTGTACTGATGCAAAAAACAATTCTTGAAGCACCTGAAGCTATATAATACTGAACCTATTTAAAATTGGTAAAAGATTTTCGATCCGATTTTGTGCTGAACGAATACTTACCCACATCATAACTGTCGCCTTTTATGGACACAGTATGAAGCACAGTGCAAAATACACCGATCTGATTTCTATATTTTAAATGGTGTATAATATATTATTTTAATTTTAAATCTAAGTTACCACTCAAACAAAATAGCAGAAAGTTAGATTCTATCAGCCAATATACTGATTTAAAAATCTAACTTTCTGCTTTTTTATTTTGTTTATTAACACCTATTTTAACATTTATCCTCTTTTTTAGTATATCTCCAGATGTAGATATACGTAAGCATCAACACAAGCACGCATAGAAACCCTCAGCAAAAGTAACACAATGATATAATCCCCTTATCGTAGTCTTGAAAACTTTTATTTTTTCAAGCATCTACTTTAAGGGGATTATATCATTTGCTGTTATTCACAGCCTTTTATTTAGTTTGTGCTTATCTGTTTGTTTATAGCAGATTAAGCAGTTTTATAGATTGTAAGCTGGTTGTTGCTCTTATTGTATGTAAAGCTGTATGTACCACCCTT
>JAZSEI010000103.1:0-2869 GCA_045531635.1 Acutalibacteraceae bacterium | reverse complement strand
GCAGGTGCTATTGAGGCAATTACCTGTATCAAGGAGCTTCAGGAGGGCTACATCCACCAGACTGTTGGATACCAGAATCCGGATGAAGAGCTTGACCTTAACTACTGTAAGGAAGCTTACGAAGAAGAGTTTGAATATGCTTTATCCAATTCCCTTGGCTTTGGTGGTCACAATGCTGTTGTAGCATTCAGAAAAGCAGACTAAAATTAAATTATACAGATAATTACATATACTTTTAATTAAAAAGAAAGGATATTGCCTATGTATAGTATTGATGAAATTAAAGAGCTTATTGCCACACTTGACAATTCAAGCCTTACAAATTTAGATATTGTTACAGAAAATGGCGAAAAGCTAAGCCTGAAGAAAAAGGTTGCAAAACAAAATATAACATTACCAGTTGGTACAGCAATGGCTACAGCTATGCCAATGCCAAATATGCCAGTACAGGCACCAACAGCAGAGCCAGCTACAGCTGAGCCTGCAAAGCCACAGGGTAAAACAATTGATTGCCCAATGGTAGGCGTATTCTATACATCTCCATCACCAGAGGCTGACCCTTATGTAAAGGTTGGTACAAAGGTTAATAAGGGTGATGTAGTGTGCATTATCGAGGCTATGAAGCTTATGAACGAGGTTACAGCTACAGAAAGTGGTACAATACAAGAGGTATTGGTAGAAAATGGTGACCTTGTAGAGTATGGTCAACCATTGTTTGTAATTGAATAATAGGGGGTTACAGGTATGAATCAAGAAGAAATCAAAAAGATTATTCCACATCGTGACAATATGCTTTTAGTAGAAGAGGCAGAAAAGATTGACGATGTTACTTCAAAGGGTAAATATACAATTAAGGGTGACGAGTTCTTCCTAAAGGGACATTTCCCAGGAAATCCTGTTGTACCAGGTGTTATTCTATGTGAGATGATGGCTCAGACAAGCTGTGTGCTTATTTCAGACAGTGCATTTGGCTCAACACCATATTTTTCAAAAATGGACAATGTAAAGTTTAAAGAAAAGGTACTGCCAGGCGATACACTAGAAACAACCTGTACACTTACAAAAAGTAGAGGTGTATTCCACTTTATCACTGCAAAGGGCTATGTTAAAGACAAGCTTTGTGTGCAGGCAGATTTTACAGTAGCTGTTATTCCTAACGAGGAGTAATTTGAATTAAAATATATTTTAGTTAGGAGTGTACAGTTTGTTTTCAAAAATTTTGATAGCAAATCGTGGTGAAATTGCTGTAAGAATTATCAGAGCTTGTCGTGAGATGGGTATTTCTACTGTAGCAATTTACTCAGAGGCAGACAAAAACGCTATGCACGTTCAGCTTGCTGATGAAAGCTATTGCTTAGGTGGTCCACAGGTTGCAGACAGCTATCTGAATATGGCAGCTATTATTACAGTTGCCGTTACAACAGGTGCTCAGGCAATTCACCCTGGTTATGGCTTACTCTCTGAGAACGCAAAGTTTGTTGCTTTGTGTGAAAAATGTAATATACAGTTTATTGGACCAAGTGCCGAGATGATCTCTTTACTTGGTGATAAAGACATGGCAAGAAAAACAATGCGAGAGGCTGGAGTTCCTGTAACACCAGGCTGTGACATTGTAGAAAATCTGGAGCAAGCAAGAGAAGAAGCAGAAAAAATCGGTTTTCCACTTCTTATCAAGGCTCGTTCAGGTGGTGGTGGCAGAGGTATTCGTTTAGTTAATACCTTTGACGAATTTGACAATGCCTTTAACTCAGCATCTTCCGAGGCTCTTTCTGCATTTGGTGATGGTGCTGTATATATGGAAAAATTCCTAAAGCCTGTTAAGCATATCGAAATGCAGCTGTTAGCAGATAAATATGGCAATGTAATTTGCCTTGGTGAGCGTGAGTGTTCTGTACAAAGAAAGAACCAAAAGCTTATTGAAGAAAGCCCATCATCTGCAATTACTCCAGAAATCCGTAAAGAAATGATGGAGGCTGCTAAAAAGGCTGCTCTTGCAGTAAATTATGTAAACGCAGGTACAGTAGAGTTTTTACTAGATAAAGATAACAACTTCTACTTTATGGAGATGAATACCCGTTTACAGGTTGAACATCCTGTTACAGAAATGGTTACAGGTATAGACCTTGTACAATGGCAAATAAGAATAGCTGCAGGTGCTATGCTTACAGTTACACAGGATAAAGTATTTATTCACGGTCACGCTATTGAGTGCCGTATTAATGCAGAAAACCCTGATGAAAACTTTAGACCATCATGTGGAAAAATAACTGCAATGCACGTTCCTGGTGGTCCTTCAGTTCGTTTTGATACAGCAATATATCAGGACTATTCAATTCCACCTTATTATGATTCAATGATAGGTAAGCTTATTGTTCAGGCAAGAACAAGAGATTACGCTATCAGAAAAATGAAAATGGCTCTTAGCGAGCTTAATATTCACGGTGTAGACCATAACCGAGATTTACAAATTGAAATTTTGTCTGACAAAGAATTTGTAGACGGTACATATACTACAGATTTTATGGAAAACCGTGAAAAACGCAAAAAAGGTTATTTAAAGAAATAATAAACAGGCTGTGGATATTTAAAGGTATCCACAGCCACAATGAATTTGAAAAATACAGTTATTACTGATTATATATAAAATAGAACAAATTGGAATTTGTGGGGTAGAGTTGCACTCTTGGGGCTTATAGCATAACACTATAGTTTTATAGTTTATATTTAGTTTGTACTAGATTAAAGCATTTTTTATATGGGACACATATAATGCGTCGGTGTCTTTCTTGCTTTTATTATAAGCTTAGATTTTATGCTCTTACAAACTATTTTTATATATAAAACTTTTCATTTTTATAGTGCTTATGCC
>JAZSEI010000080.1:0-22819 GCA_045531635.1 Acutalibacteraceae bacterium | reverse complement strand
TTATACTAAACTCTGATAAAAAGTGGACACGGATTTGCGAGCAGATTTTGTGCCAAACGAATACTGACCCACAGGAAGGCTGTCACCTTCCGAGGAAGCAGTATGAAGTTTGGTGCAAAATATACCGTAAAGAAGTCTACTTTTTAATAGAGTTTAGTATTACTTTCTAAACTACTTAAAATTATCTTTGCTTGCTTTAAAATTGGTAACTCTCTGTTTGCTACAAGTCTACCTATTTTAGTTATTGAGCGTTTTTCGTATTCACTTATAGCCTCATCATAGGTAAGCTTTAGGGTTGATAGATGAAAGCTTTCAATTTCGTCCTCGGTCAAATTTTTATCTCCAAAAGCCTTAGCCTTGCAAAGATAATAATTATTTATATTGTGTCGGTGAATAAGGTTGTAATAGTCATCTACTACACCGATTTTACACAATATATCAGCCTCTACGCCCAATTCCTCTTTAAGCTCTCTAATTATGGCTGTGTACAGGTCTTCCCCACTTTCAACTCCACCACCAGCTGTTTCAATCAATTTAGCTTTTCCAAAATCGTCGTCACGCTCTGCTCTTACAAAATAGAAGTAACCACTATCATCAAAAACAATGGCTCTTACAATTTCTCTGTCGTGGTCTGTATATTCAAAAGCCCACTCCTCGTCTTGCAGACTTATTTTAATTTGTGATTGATTATTACACATAAAGTAACCTCCGCATTTTTAGGTGGATATGCAATTGGGAATTTTGCTTAACTCTTTTTGCAGTACACTTCAATTGCATTGCTGATAAACTCAGCAGTACCCTCACCATTCTTGTCTATGTTCTTTTTAAATCTTTCATCACCTACATACATCTGACCAAGACCAGCTAAAATCTCATTTGTACAGGTGTAGTAATTCTCTGTAATATAGCCTTGAAGCTCCTTTACAAGCTTTTGAGAGCATACTGACTCAGACTTTTCACCATTCTTCATACACTCTGAAAATTTTACAAGAATATTATTCAAGCCGTCTGTAACACTCTGCCATTTATCTGCTGAATATCCACCAGTCTTTTCAGTATGCTCATTATATGCGTCTGTTTTACCCCATTTTGCTTTTGCCTCTGCCTTGTACTGTTCAAGCTCATTATTTTCTAAAAATGCCATAACATTTTCTCCTTTCATCGCACCATCAATTGCAGAAATAAGTCGTTCTAATCTCTCTTTTTTTAGAATTAAAAGCTTTTTCTGCTCGTTTAGTGCATTCTTTTTGTTGTAATCAGGTGATGACAAAATCTCACTAATGCTTTTTAGAGAAAAATCAAGCTCACGATAAAAAAGAATCTGTTGCATACGAAGAAACGAATTTTCATCGTAAAAGCGATAGCCTGTCTGCTTGTCTACCAAAGCAGGCTTTAACAGTCCTATTTCATCGTAATAATGAAGTGTGCGTACGCTCACACCCGAAAGCCTAGCAAATTCTTTAATCTGCATTTTCATTTTATCACCTCGCAAAACAAGTATACACTATGACGAAGCGTTAGAGTCAACAGCTTATGTTATAAATATATCATACTTCAAAAATATAAAATATTCAACATTTAATAAAGTAAATTGCAGATTGACCAAACGCAAAGCCTAAAACGCTATAATGTGATTGTAAGGTAAAGCTAAACAAAAAACACATTAATTTTAAGGAGAGATTTTTATGACAAAGAATAATATTACAGAACTAGTTTTTATTTTAGACAGAAGTGGCTCTATGGCTGGACTAGAAAGCGACACAATTGGTGGATTTAACGCTATGATTGAAAAGCAACGCAAGGTAGACGGAAAATGTTATGTTTCTACTATTCTGTTTGATAATATATCTGAGGTACTTCATGACAGAGTAAAGCTAGAGAATATTAAACCAATGACAGCCAATGACTACACAGTACGAGGCTGTACAGCGTTGATAGACGCTATTGGTGGTGCAATTCGTCACATTGGTAATATCCACAAATACGCAAGAAAAGAAGATGTACCACAGCATACTATGTTTGTTATAACTACTGACGGTATGGAAAACGCAAGTCGCAAATACACCAGTAGAAAAGTAAAACAGATGATAGAGCGTCAAAAGGAGCGTTACGGCTGGGAGTTTCTATTTATCGGTGCGAATATTGACGCAGTTGAAACAGCACGTCATTTTGGCATAAGTGAAGACAGAGCCGTAAATTACAACGCAGACCAGCAGGGCACACAAATACTATACAATTCAGTTGCAAAGGCAGTATGTGCAGTTAGAGGCAACCAAAAGCTTAGCTCTAGCTGGTGCAAAGAAATTAACGACGATTTTGAACAACGCAGTAATAGGTAAAATTAATTTACATTATAATATTTTTATTAATAAACGCACAACACCGACAGTAGGCAAATTACCAACTGTCGGTATTTTTTTAGAATTATGATACATCAAATACAGATGTTTCAAAAGTACATATTTAAATAATCTATTTATTCTTCAATTTGAATCTTATCATTTAACTTCTTACCTCTATCAATTAAACTCCTAATTAATCACAGTAATTCTTAGCAATATTAAAAGAACCTCAAACCCCACCAGTTAAGCCTACAAACGCACACATATACACAAAACACATTAATACCGTAACAAGAAACGGTACAACCACGGTTAAAAATGATTTTTTAGTCCATTCTAAGGTTTCTATTATCAATGTGATAATAAACATTATTGGCTTTATAGGTATTAAAGACAATAGCAACACTGCCACACTATAAGGTTCTACTACAGCAAAGAAAAATTCATTAGCGTCGTTGCCAATAATTAACTGAAGGCATAAATTAAATAGTAAAAGAATAATACCACCAACCCACAGCGTCCATAAAGAAAAGCATGTAAAAATATGAACCTTTTTCATTTGCCACACCTCCATAATACAACCAAATAATCTATCTCACTATCAATTTAATTTTTAATTAATCTAAGTTTCTTAATACGATTATAATTATATCAAACCCCACCAGTTAAGCCTATAAATGCACATATATATACAAACCACATAAACACAGTAATAATGAATGGCAATACCACAGTTAAAAATGATTTTTTAGTCCACTCTAAGGTTTCTATTATCAATGTGATAATAAACATTATCGGCTCTATCGGAATAATTATAAGACACAATATCAATGTTAGAGAAATATAAGGGTATATTGCCCAAAAGAAATACACAAAATAGTTACCAATTATGAAACTAAGTAATGCATCAAATAATAAAAGAATAATACCTACAGCCCACAGTATCCAAACAGACAGGCATGTAATAAAATGAACCTTTTTCATTTGCTACACCTCCATAATGCAACGATTAAAAGCTATAACCACTTAAGAATATTTGCATATATTTTTAAGTTATACAGCGTATTTTTTGTTTATTAATACCTCGATTATATTTTATATCAAATTTTAATGATTGTAAATATGTATAAAAAAATCATATTACATAAAATCAACCTTAGGCTTTTGTAATTTCACACAAAACAAAAAGAGGCTGTCGTAATGACAACCTCTCTAAATAGCTTATGTTATGTCAAAAAGTGACATATACTGAATTTGAGTTGTAAGTAAGTGCTTTAAAAGCAAAATTACTTAATCTCGATCTCAGCGCCAGCCTCTTCAAGCTGCTTCTTAATATCCTCAGCCTCATCCTTAGATACAGCCTCTTTAACAGCCTTAGGACAACCCTCAACAAGCTCCTTTGACTCCTTTAGACCAAGACCTGTGATACCACGGATAACCTTGATAACGTTCATCTTGCTTGAACCGAATGACTTTAGGATAACATCGAACTCTGTCTTCTCCTCAGCAGCAGCAGCCTCACCAGGAGCAGCTACAGCTACAGCAGCAGCAGCAGATACACCAAACTCGTCCTCTACAGCGTGAACTAGATCAGCTAGCTCCAATACTGTTAGAGTCTTTAATTCTTCAATAATAGCAGTAATTTTCTCAGATGCCATGATAAATAACCTCCATGTTATAAAATATTTTTTAGTTTAATAAATTTTTTGTCTGCTTAAAATTATTCAGCAGCTTCTTCTGCAGGAGCAGCCTCTTTCTCAGCTGCACATGCTTCTACGCCACCCTTGTCTACAATTGCCTGTACTGCACGAGCAAAGCTTGCGATAGGTGCCTGGAATGCACCAAGTACATTTGCAAGAAGAACCTCTCTTGTAGGTAGCTTAGCAAGGCTCTGGATTTTGTCCATATCGATAATGTCATTATCCATGTAGCCTGTCTTTACTTCAAAGTTTTCGTGAGTGTCAGCAAACTTGCAAAGAATACGAGCAGGAGCAACGTAATCGTCATCACAAGTAGCTAGAGCTGTTGTGCCCTCTAGTACACCCTTCATATCAGCAAGACCTGCGTTATCAGCAGCTCTTGATAGCATTGTGTTCTTTACTACAGTATACTTAACGCCAGCTTCTCTTAGCTCTTTACGAAGCTTTGTGTCATCCTCAACTGTAATGCCTTCGTACTTAACTACGATACCTGAAATAGAGTTCTGTAGTCTTTCTGTAAGCTCAACAACCATTGCCTTCTTTTGTTCAAGAATCTTTTCACTTGCCATTATAGTTCACCTCCATAAAGTATTGAATGTTAAATCATACAATCAATTACTTAATTGCATTAAAAAGTGCCTTCCCAATTTGCGAGGGAAGGCACAGTTAGACAATAAGTAAACAAAAGTCTTACTAGTGCTTGTCCTCGGCAGGTAGGGAGCCCCTTTTACTTTAACACCTGCTGTCTTTGAACAGCATATATACCATTACATAAAGTAAAGTATTTTTTATACAATTAATTATTGCTGCTGTCCGCCAACCTTGTTTGGATTAATACGAACACCAGGACCCATTGTGCTTGTTACAGCACAAGATCTAATATACTGACCCTTTGCAGCAGCTGGCTTAGCCTTAACTACAGCCTCTAGAAGAGTATTGAAGTTCTCTAATAGCTTCTCTGTGCCAAAAGATGACTTACCGATTGGGCAGTGAATAATGTTTGTTTTGTCAAGACGGTACTCAATCTTACCAGCCTTAGCCTCTTTAATAGCCTTAGCAATGTCAGGTGTAACTGTACCAGCCTTTGGGTTTGGCATTAAGCCACGAGGACCAAGAACCTTACCTAGACGACCAACAAGACCCATCATATCAGGTGTTGTGATTAGAACATCAAAGTCCATCCAACCTTCCTGCTGAATCTTCTGTGTGAACTCCTCAGCACCTACATAATCAGCGCCAGCCTCTTGTGCAAGCTGAACATTGTCACCCTTACAAATTGCAAGAATCTTAACGCTTTTACCTGTACCGTTTGGTAGTACAATAGCACCTCTAACCTGCTGGTCAGCGTGACGGCTATCTACACCAAGCTTTACGTGTACTTCAACTGTTTCGTCAAACTTAGCAGTTGATGTTTTTACAACTAGATCTAATGCTTCATCAGCATCATATAATTTTGTTCTGTCGATCAGCTTAGCACTGTCAACATATTTCTTACCGTGTTTCATTGTGGTTCCTCCCTATAAAGTGGTAAAATCGGATCTTTTCCTCCCACCTGGGTAGTCAGATCAATCGATTACTTCAACGCCCATACTACGAGCTGTACCAGCGATCATGCTCATCGCTGTATCGATATTAGCAGCATTTAGGTCTGGCATTTTCTGCTCAGCAATCTGCTTAACCTGCTCACGGGTAATCTTTGCAACCTTGTTTTTGTTAGGAACACCAGAACCGCTCTGGATGTTACAAGCCTTCTTAATTAGTACAGCTGCAGGTGGTGTCTTTGTAATAAATGAGAAAGTACGATCTGCATATACTGTAATAACAACCGGAATAATCATACCGATGTCGTTCTTTGTACGCTCATTAAATTCCTTAGTGAACGCCATAATGTTTACACCGTGCTGACCTAGTGCAGGACCAACAGGTGGTGCCGGGGTAGCTTTACCGGCAGGTATTTGTAGTTTAATAAAACCTACAACCTTTTGAGCCATTTTTTTTGCACCTCCATAATTCGTGGTTTTGTCGGAATGTTTTAATAAATTTACATTCCTCCCACAAGGGATAAATATTAATCCCTCAATTCAATAATAACTGCCTTTGCAGATTATTAGTGTGTTAATTACTCCACAAGCTCAGCTTGACCAAGCTCTAAATCAACTGGAGTTTCTCTGCCGAACATAGAAACTGTTACCTTTACTATGTTCTTTTCTGTATCAATTTCTTCTACAACGCCAACAAAATCCTCTAGAGGACCATCTGTAATTCTTACTGAATCACCAACGCTGTAAGAAACCTCTACGCTTCTTATTTCTACGCCCATCTTAACCACTTCATCATCTGATAGTGGAACAGGCTTTGATGATGGACCAACAAAACCGGTGCATCCACGAATATTACGCACTACATACCATGTTTCGTCTGTATATACCATCTTGATAAATACATATCCTGGGTAAAGCTTACGCTCTACATCTTTAGCTACACCATTTTCACCAATTTCTGTAACTATTTCAGTCGGAACCTTTACGCCCTGGATAACGTCGTGAAGATTTCTGTTTTCAACAGTTTTCTCCAATGTAGAAGCTACTTTGTTCTCATACCCAGAATAGGTGTGAACAACATACCATCTTGCTTCTCCTGACATTGCACATCATCCTCTCTCGCAGTTTAGCCTGCCGAAGTTTACTTTATAAGCTCCAACAGTGCGAAAAGACCACTATCCAATGCAAAAATAAAAAGACCCATTACTATCATAATAACCAATACTACACCAAAGTTTTTAAAAACTGTTTTTGGTGCTGGCCAAGTAATCTTCTTTACTTCTGCTTTGCACTCACGAAAGTATTTTGCAATTTTAGCAAAAATGTTAGGCTTCTTATCTTTTTTCTTAGTTGCTTTTTTATCAGCAACCTTTTTGTCGGTAGTCTTCTTCTCGACCTTTTCAGCCATAACTAATACCTCCGATATTACTTTGTCTCCTTGTGAAGAGTATGCTTGTTGCAAAATCTACAATGCTTCTTCATTTCCAATCTTTCTGGATCGTTTTTCTTGTTCTTCATTGTGTTGTAGTTGCGCTGTTTGCACTCTGTACAAGCTAGTGTTACTTTTACTCTCATTAACGGCACCTCCGATTATTGCGGTAAATTTCAGCCTCCCTCAAAAATGGGCACAAAAAAATAAGCCCCTTTTTTCCGAGGTAAATATACTATACCATACAAAACTAATATAGTCAAGGCATTTTTTAGATTTTTTTTGCATTTAGGCAAAATAAATGTGTGGTTATTATAACATTAACTGCGTACTTTGTCAAACTGTAATAAACGCCAATACTGAAGCATCTTTTTTGCTGTTTTATATACAAATAGAGCTTTCATTTTGCACTTTGTCATATTGACCTTTAAATTACATTGTTATAAAATGTTATTAAGATGTGCTAAAAAAGAAAAGTGCTGTTAAAAAACAAGTGCTTTTCTTTTTTGACAGCACCAAGTATTGTTAATAACATTTTTAAATAAAGGAGATTATTCTAAATGAAGACTTGTGGCAGATGTGGCTATGAAAACTTTGATGAAGCTTATCTTTGTAGAAAATGTGGTACAAAGCTGAAAAAGGTTAAGAATAAAAGCTTAGATTTAGATATACAAAACCAAAGAGCTTGTCGCCCTAGTTCTCAACAGCAAGCATATCAAGAGCAATTCTACGCTCCTTATCCACAGCAGTATCAAGACAATCAAAGCTTTCAACAACAGCAGTATCAGGATAATCAAAGCTATCAACATGGCTTTTATGGTGAACAATTTCAGCAGAATGATTACCAGCAGAATGATTACCAACAGCAATATCAGCAAACACAGGATCAGAATGGCGACAACACAGCCTATGATGTAAACAATAATAACATCAACGATAATTCGTATGCAAACAATTATCAAAACCCACAAGCTGATTTTAATAACCAAAATTCCTACAGCAGTGATACCTATAATAATTACACAAATAATAGCTTTAACGGCGACAACTACGACAACGTCTATAATAACGATTTCAATAACAACTTCAACAATAATTTTAATAACGATTTTAATAGTGATTTCAATAATAACTTCAATAATAACTTCAATAATAATTTCAATAACGATTTTAACAGCGATTTCAGTAATGATTCCAACAATGGTTACAACAACACTACCGAAAATATCTATAACAACAATGATTACAACAATGTATTTAATGGTACTGAAAGTAATCAACAACAGCCAGAACAATACAACAATTTTAATGGTACCGAAAGCAATCAACAACAGCCAGAACAATACAACAATGCTCAGCAACAGCAAAACACTAACAGTATAGGTGGCACTCAACCTAAACATAGCTATTCAGAAAGCCATAATGGCAACAAGCATATCTACACAAAAACCACCAGTTTTACTATTCCAATCATGCGTGGTCCAAATGGTGAGATTTCACATTCCACCCGTGATGAGATAAAAGAAGTGTTTGAACAATTTAAAAAACAAGCTAAACAGCATAATGGTGAAGTCTTTTTTGATGATAACATAAATGGTGTTCCTCAAGACTTTTCAAACTTTGTAAAAAATGAGTTTCAGCACGCAAGAAATCCTCATCCAGTGCAATATCACAAGATAAATTATGCTAAAACAGCATTGCTGATTGCTATTATTGTTGTTATTACAACAGTTTTAGCTACAGCCAGTGCTATATGGTATTCTAAATTCTACGATAGTAATAGAGCTATCATGGACGAAATAGCCATAACCGAACCTGTAACCGAGCCTACACTTCCTACAATAATCATGGATGAAACAACCTACACCCTAGGTGGTACAATCGATGATTCAATCCATGTAGAATGTTATCTACCAGCCAACTACTCTATCAACCAAGATATTGTATCTGAGTCAACTATAGTCTTTGAAAAGACCTCTACAAAACTTAAAAATGACGAAACAACTACACTTGTTCATGGCACTATTTCTTTAAAAGAAAACGGCATAGAAAGAGAGCTATCGGTATTTGAGGATTACGATGGTCTTGGTGATGATTACAATGAGGAAATAATAGATACACCTTTGGGAGAAATGACTCTTATAACTGTTTGTGAATCTCATTATGGATTAATTCCTTTAGATTCAGGCCACTGCATTTATATATCAGGTTCAACTCCAGATGAAGAATATAGTGACGAGGCTAAAGCTATGGTATTATCTGTTGCAAACAGCTGTAAACTACTCTGATATTAACCTTGTTCAATCAATTAAATATTAATCTTAACCATTCAAAAAAACAAGTGGTTTACTTACGGGCTATAATCCCATTTTAAAGCCAGCACTTTTAGGTGCTGGCTTTATTTTTTAGTATCAGAGCATACAAAAAGGGGACGGTAAACCGTCCCCTACAAAGTGTATGCAATTTAGAAATTATTTTATCTTATGCCTTTTTACGAGCAACAAATGCAACACCTAGAGCACCTACTAGAGTAGCGCCTAGAGCAACGAATGGTGTGCTGTCACCAGTTGTTGTTGTACCTGTGCTTGTGCTGCTTGATGAGCTGCTGCTTGAGCTGCTTGATGAGCTGTTGCTTGAGCTGCTTGAGCTGCTTGAGCTATTTGCATCTGTTGGAGCCTCTGTTGCAGACTCAACTGTGATGTTTAGCTTATCAGCAACTGTAGCCTTAGCCTCTTCCCATGAAAGACCTGTTACAACTGCACCGTCATCGTTCCAGTCCATGTAGTTTTCACCATCAACTAGACCATCAGCTGTGTTCTGTGGGTTGTACTTCTTAACGAAGTTATCATATAGAACCTGATCTGACTCGCCAGGTAGGTAAGCTGTACCAACTACGTTAGCGATTGAAGATACTGCCTTATGAGGACCACAATCTGGGTTGTTTCTCCAACCTAGACCCCAGCACATCTTCTTAGAGTCAACTGGGTTCTCGAACTGATCAGCTAGTACGTAACATGTATCACCGATACAGTTAGCATTGAATACTGTGTCGTATGTCTGGATACCGCTATCACCTGAGATGATGATTAGGTTCCAATCACCCTCTGGTACTTCGTATGTAGCTGTTTTCTTATCCTCTGAGATTGTCATCTTCTCATCCTTTGTCTGCCAGCCGTATAGACCTGAACCACCTGGTAGACCATTCCAAATGTGAGCATAGAATGTCTTGTTAGCAGATGCCCAACCCTCATTGATTTCAAATGTAATCTGACCTGAGAAAGCAGATGTGCTTACTGCACTTGCACAAGCCATTGAACCAAGAATTGCAGCGCTTGCTAAAACGCTAAGAACTCTCTTCTTCATTGTTAATCTCCTCCATTAATATATAATCGTTTTGAAGCATACACTTCAGTAACATAATTATATAACATATTTTTGAAATTAGCAACCACTTTTCTAAAAAAAGATATATCACAGTTAACCTAACATATCATTCAAAGTAGTATATTTATTGTTTAAATCAAACAAATTCGCTTTTATATAAAAGCCTTAGATATTATTTTCTCTTTTCTTGCCTATAACATATACTACACCGAAAGATGCAAGCAATGTTGACGCAATTGCAGCAATTGTTGTGCTTTGAGCTGTGTTTACTGTACCATTTGAAGTATTTGAGCTTGGAGCCTTTGTTGGTGCTTGAGTTGGAGCTACTGTTGGTGCTGTTGTAGGTGCCTCTGTAGCTTCAGCTGTAGGTGCCTCTGTTGGTGCTACTGTAGCCTCTGCTGTTGGAGCCTCTGTTGCCTCTTCTGTAGGTGCCTCTGTTGGTACCTCTGTTACCTCTTCTGTAGGTGCCTCTGTTGGCTCTTCTGTAATTGTAACACCTAGCTCACAAGCAACCTTAGCCTTAACTTCTTCCCAAGACATACCTGTTATCCATGCACCGTCATCGTTCCAGTCCATATAACAATCGCCATCAACTATACCGTCAATGCCGTTCTGTGGGTTGTACTTCTTAACAAAGTTATCGAATATTGTCTGGTCTGTTTCGCCAGGTAGGTACGCTGTACCAACTACATTACCAATTGAAGTTACAACCTTGTGAGGACCACAATCTGGATTATGTACCCAACCTAAACCATAAGAAGCCTTCATAGAGTCAACAGGACTCTCAAACATCTCTGGATATACAAAGCATGTATCACCAATACAGTTAGCGTTGAACACTGTATCGAATGTCTGCACGCCACTGTCACCTGAGATAATTAGCAAATTCCAATCACCCTCTGGTACTTCGTATGTAGCTGTCTTCTTGTCCTCTGACACTGTCATCTTTTCTTCTCTTGTCTGCCAACCATACAAGCCCTCTGAAGTAACACCATTCCAGATGTGAGCATAGAATGATCTGTTAGCTTCTGCCCAATCCTCTGGAATCTCGAATGTAATCTGACCTGAGAAAGCAGATGTGTTTACTGCACTTACACAAGCCATTGAACCAATAATTGCAGTACTTGCTAAAATGCTAAGAATTTTCTTTTTCATTGTAATTTTCCTCCGATAATACATTAATCATTCGTTGAAGCTTACACTTCAAGTATGTAATTATATACCATATTTTAAAAATTAGCAACTATTTTCCACAAAAGATATATTATACTATTTCATCTCTAACAAGTAGACATCTTTTCGGCATATTTTTCACTTTACTTCATAGCCTGTCCTTAATAGGCGTCAGCCTTGCTGAGATATGCTATTTGTCAGATAAAAAATCTTATCTACTGTTTAGTATTAGAACTGCAACAGTATAACACTAAGCACCATTCAAAATCATCATAAGATTTTAAATGGTGCTTAGTTTAACCTTTTTAATTAATAATTCACTTTTTAATATTAATTATTCTTTGCTCTCTTCTTCCCTACGGCATATACTACACCCAATGTTGCAAGTAATGCTGACGCAATTACAGCAATTGTTGAGCCCTGTGATGTATTAACTGCACCTTTTGATGCATTTGAACTTGGAGCCTTAGTTGGGGCCTGAGTTGGAGCTGTTGTAGGAGCTACTGTTGGTGCTGCTGTAGGAGCCTCTGTAGCTTTATCTGTAGGTGCCTCTGTTGGTGCTACTGTAGCCTCAGCTGTAGGTGCTTCTGTAGGTACCTCTGTTGCCTCAGCTGTAGGTGCCTCTGTAGGTACCTCTGTTGGGTCTTCTGTTGGTTGCTCTGTAACACCTAGTTCACTAGCAACCCTAGACTTAGCCTCATCCCAAGACATACCTGTTACAGTTGCACCGTCATCGTTCCAGTCAAAGTAATATTCACCATCAACTAAGCCGTCAACGCTGTTTTGTGGGTTATACTTTTTAACAAAGTCATCAAATAATGTCTGGTTTGTTTCTCCAGGTAAAAAAGATTTACCAATTACCTGACCAATTGGAGATACAATCTTGTGAGCACCACAATCTGGGTTATTTCTCCAAGCCAGAGAATAACTACCTCTATAAGAGTCAACAGGACCACTATGAGGCATAAATTCAACTGCATAGCAAGTATCACCAATACAGTTAGCATTGAACACTGAATCGTATGTCTGAATACCGTCATCGCCAGAGATAATAATCAGATTCCAGTCACCCTCAGGAACTTCGTATGTAGCTGTCTTTTTGTCTTCAGAGATTGTCATCTTCTCATCCTCTGTCTGCCAGCCATATAGACCCTCGCCACCTGGAAGACCATTCCAGATGTGAACATACAGAGCATTATTATAATCTAACCAACGATCTGGAATTTCGAATGTAATCTGACCAGAGAAAGCAGATGTGTTTACTGCACTTACACAAACCATTGAGCCAATAATTGCAGAGCTTGCTAAAACACTAAGAATCTTCTTTTTCATCGTAATTTTCCTCCTAAATATTTTTTATTTTAATATGAGCGTTATATGAGCGTTATTTCCACTTTTCTTTAAATAAACGCTCTAGCTATTCTTTTCTCTTTTCTTGCCTATAGCATATACTACACCAAATGACGCAAGCAATGTTGATACAAGCACCTTTACTGCTGAGCTTTGAGCTGTATTAACTGTGCCGTTTGATGTATTTGAGCTTGGAGCATTTGTTGGTGCTGTTGTTGGAGCCTGAGTTGGAGCTGTTGTAGGTTTTTCTGTTGGTGCTACTGTAGGCTTCTCTACAGGATTATCTGTAGGACCATCTGTTGGATCATCTGTTGGATTATCTGTTGGACCATCTATTGGGTCATCTGTTGGGTCGTCAACCACATTCTGGAATGTATAAGCATAATCCATATCGTAATAAGGGTTCATAGTAGCCTTTGTATAATAAAATCTGATACCAAAGTAGTCTTCTTGAAAATAACGAGTAACAAACTGACCAAATTCATTCTGCAAAGGTGCTGTAGTTGTTTCACCAGTTTGTGGGTCAAAAAATTTAAATCCAGGCTGTACATACTCTATAAGTTCACCAGATTCAGAAATTTCACTAGGTCTGTACATCAAGGTACCAGCCAGATTTACATAACCAAACTTATAGCTATATTCTGGTAGGCTGTGAGATGGATAAATAGGCAGATCATAAGCATATACATTCTTTACATATTCATCATAATTTTCTACACTTGTATCTATAGCATTATTCCATTCAATATACTCTGCAAAGGTTGGTACAAATGCGTAATAGATATTTGAATCTGCATAAATGTCATTGCCGTTTTCGTCTAACTTTGATAGCTTTTTAGCTGGTACACCAGGCTTCGCTTTATTATAGATATCTTTTGTGTGGCCTCGCCAATGAATACCAATTTCATATCCGTCAAGCTTTTTATCAGCATTTTCTGTTAACCAGCTTTCTGGAGCATCAAAATAATAAATATTGTAGTAGCCATCCCAGTAATCAGGAACCTTATCAGCACCTACAAAGTCCTTTGAATAACGCTTTGGAATTTCCATACCCTCTACAACTGGCAAGCCTTTTTTCAAGCCGTATTCCTCTGCATAATCAAATCCGTCAAGAAGATATTCTACGCTTAAAAGCTTTGCAACGTACTTTTCAGCTTCTTCCCAGCTCATATTATAGATTTCTTTCTTAGTTTCGTCCCATAAACAGCTACCGTCTGCTTTTCTGCCATATTCATTTCTGAAATTATTGAATATTGTGTCGTCAGTTTCATCTTGAACATAAGCTTCACCTATAATGCCTATTGAGCTACCAAGAACAATCTCACGGTGTGTACTACAGTAGTTTTTATCATTAGGGTATTCTGGATGAACATCCCATACAATCTCATAATAGTCATTTATTGACTCTATACCATAGTTATTCTCTTTTACTGTAAAGGAATAACCAGTATATTCCTGACCAATAACAGAGCTAAGTGTTTGCTTACCTGATATACTTGATATAGACATCATATTCCAGTCACCCTCAGGTAGCTTATATCTGGCAAGCTTTCTTGTTTCCTGATCAAGTATCATTCTGTCAGTTCTGCTTTCCCATTCGTAAGGATTTTCATCGTTTGGTGAAATCTTCCACAAATGAACATCGTAGGCATTGTGATAAAGTGCCCAGCTGTCTGGAATATTAAATGAGATTGACTCTGATTCATCAGGAAGCTCTGTTGGATTTGGATCTTCAAACCTTGCCATCTCTATTCTGTGAATAAGCTCTGCACGGTATTCGTCAGTTACCATATCAGGGTTATCATAGCCTGTATAGCCTTCTTCCATCTTTATTTTATAATCTTCAATAAATGCATCTGCAACAGACTCTGGTGTTTCGTTATCCAGCAGAATACAGCCTGTGATTTTACCTGTTGAACCTACAACAAGGTGTGGACCTTCCTGATAGTTATTTTTCCACCTACATATAGGTATACCATAATATGTATCAGCAGGGCCACCCTCATAAATACTCTCGCTGATATACGCAGTGTCACCTATACATTCGTCACTAAAGGTTACCTCCCATGATTGTGCACCACCATCAGCATAGAAAATCATCAGATTAGCATCTATAGGCTGACCATTTGAATTAACAGAAGGCACATCATAAGAATATAAATGCTCACCAACATTTGTCATTTTAGTATATGTTGATGTCCATGAATATAATGCTCCGTCGGTATTACTCCATGCATAGCAATACACTGGCTTTCTACCGTTACTTGTAGCACCATATAAATCTGTACTATCAAAATAAATTGTGCCTCTTGTCTGAGTATCTGTAGCAGAGGCAGTTGTGGTTGCTGTAGCTAAGGTAGATACCATTGCAATAGCAAGCATACAGCTTAACAATTTTTTGCTCATATAAATCTCTCCTCATTATTTTGGTAATAATTACCTTGGTTTAAAATATAACATATTCAATTTAATAAATTCAAGCATTTGTAACAATATTGTAACTTTACATAATAATATCATATATTTTTATGCAAAATATTAAGTGGTAAAAAAATTATACCAAACACCATTAAAACTTACCTTAAAACAAAAGTGTGCTGGGGGCATAGCATAAACTAGTAACGATTAATAGTGGAGAATATCTTAACAATATTATGCTAATAACACTGCCTTTGCGTTAAGTGCAAATATAACGATGTTTGGTATAAAAGCTTGTACATATATAATAACAGCCAATATATTCATTTGGGTGCATAAAATTCAAAAGAAATTAGAAAATATATTTGAAGATGAATTTTTTCTAAGGAGATTACTTAAAATGCACAGAATCGGTGAATATACAATCGCTTTTAAAAGCAAACCAACAATAGCAGGGTTTGGCTCTATTGTTGGTAAAAAGGAGGGCGAAGGTCCTTTAAAGGCTTATTTTCATAAAATCGAGTACGATACAAAGCTTGGCTGTGACACTTGGGAACAAGCTGAAAGCAAGCTACAAACCGAAGCTATACAAACTGCACTTGAAAAATCAGGTGTAAACGGCAAGGATATTGACATTGCCTTTGGTGGTGACCTTTTAAACCAGTGCATAAGCACAAGCTACTCTATCCGTGGCTTTAATATTCCATTTTTAGGTCAATATGGAGCTTGCTCTACAATGGTTCAAAGTCTTATTATGTCGGCAATAATGATAGACGGAGATTATGCTAAAAACGCACTTGCTGTAACCTCGTCACATTTTTGCTCGGCAGAAAGACAATATAGATTCCCACTTGAATATGGTGGTCAACGCACACCAACAGCACAATGGACAGTTACAGGTAGTGGTGCAGTTGTATTATCAAAGGGTGGTACTGGGCCATATATTGAGCATTGCACAATAGGGAGAGTTGTTGACTTGGGTATAACAGATGTTAATAATATGGGTGCTGCAATGGCACCAGCTGCGTGTGAAACTATAAAAGCATTTTTTAATGATACACAAACAAATCCCGATGAATACGACCTTATAATGACAGGTGACTTGGGCAAGGTTGGTTCTCAGCTTTTGATTGAGCTTTTAGATAAAGAAAATATTGATATAGAGGGTCAGCACAACGACGGTGGAATGATGATTTTCGACACCGACAAACAAGACACCCACGCAGGTGGAAGTGGCTGTGGTTGCTGTGCAAGTGTACTGTGTAGTATTATTCTTGAAAAAATGTGCCAAAAGGCATTAAAAAATGTTTTAGTTATCGCAACCGGTGCATTAATGTCACCAACTGCTAACCAACAGGGCGAAAGCATACCAGGCATTGCACATTTAATCCATTTAAAGGCATAGCTGTAATATAATAACATCTCATATCACTCTTTTAGGATTGCTACAAAACATTCATTAGTCAAATAACACACAATTTATAATTGAATTATCAGTTTGATTGGTAATGGCAAATATTTTTTTACTTTTTTAACAAATCGTATTGCCATATTTGTTGATTAGAGTTAAAATATAATACGTATTGATATTATTTTTTCTTTAAAAAAGGAGCGTAATATGAGCGGTTTATTTGGTGTTGTATCAAAAGACGATTGCGTATTTGACTTATATTTTGGTACTGATTATCATTCTCATTTAGGAACAAGACGAGGTGGTATGGTTGTATATGATGTAGAAAAGGGCTTTGACCGTGCCATTCACAACATTGAAAATGCACCATTTCGTACAAAATTTGACAAAGACTTTCATAAAATGAAAGGTAATATGGGTATAGGCTGTATTTCTGACTACGAGCCACAGCCTTTAATCGTGCGTTCTCATCACGGTACATTTGCGATTTCTACAATATGTAAAATCAATAATGTAAACGAAATTGTTGATTCAATTTTCACCTGTGGCAATACTCATTTTCTAGAGATGAGTGGTGGCGACATTAACCCAACAGAATTAGTAGCAGCTATTATTAACCAAAAAGAAAACCTTATAGATGGTATTAATTACGCTTTAGATATAATAGAGGGTTCTCTTACTCTTATGATATTAACTCCTAAGGGTATTTACGCTGCTCGTGACAAGCACGGCAGAACACCTATTGCTATTGGTCATAAAGAGGATTCTTTCTGCTTAACCTTTGAGGATTTCGCTTACAGAAATTTAGGCTATGAGGATTATAAAGAACTTGAGCCTGGCGAAATTGTTGTGGTTACTCCAGACAGCGTTAAAACTCTATCTGTTTCATGCAAAAACAAAAAGGTTTGTACATTTCTTTGGGTATATTATGGTTATCCTGCAAGCTCATACGAGGGTGTAAGCGTAGAAGAAATGCGTTATAACTGTGGTGCTTTTATTGCAAAGCGTGACAAAGACAAAAATCTTGATATAGATATAGTAGCTGGTGTACCAGACTCTGGTATAGCACACGCTATAGGCTATTCTAACGAATCCGGTGTGCCTTTCTCTCGTCCATTTATTAAGTACACCCCAACTTGGCCTCGTTCATTTATGCCATCTATTCAAAGCAAGAGAAACCTAATAGCAAAAATGAAGCTATTGCCTGTTCATCAGCTTATCAACGGTAAAAAACTATTATTGATAGATGACTCTATTGTTCGTGGAACACAGCTAAGAGAAACTACAGAATTTTTATACCAGAGTGGTGCTAAAGAGGTGCATATTCGTCCAGCGTGTCCTCCTATAATGTACCCTTGTAAATATCTGAACTTCTCTCGTACAACTTCAGCAATGGATTTAATTTCAAGAAGAATTATTGCTAGACTAGAAGGAACCACTGATGTACCAACTGATGTGCTTGACGAGTACGCAACACATGGTTCTGAAAAGTATGAAAAGCTACTTGAAGAAATGTGCAAAGAGCTAAGCTTCACTTCACTACGCTTCTTGCGTTTAGATGATATGCTTGAGTCTGTAGGTATTCCAAAAGAACACCTTTGCACTTACTGCTGGAACGGCAAAGAATAATTAGCAAAAAACAAAACAAATAATAAGTAGCTCTAAAAATGAATTGAAATAGATTTAGACTTCGGAAAATAAAAGCAAGCTATACTTCACAGTGGAGTATAGCTTGCTTTTTTGTTGTTATCAAATTGAATTTGTTATTATACTAATACTAATACTAATACTATTTAGAATTGTTTATGATAAGAACATCGTTTTCTCGGATTTTTGTATTACCGTCTGGGATTATCACCCTACTACTGCGTTTTATCATAATTACTAGCTGGTTATTATCAAGCTTAATTTCAGAAAGTGCCTTGTCAAGCCATTCATTTTCGTTGTCTATTTCTAGTTCAATAAGATGACCAGTAAAGCTTTTTTCTATTGATGAACCACTCATCACTGCAATATCACCATCAAGTAAGGTGGTATTTCCTCTTGGTACAATCTGCTTATCCCCTCTTATAATAAGTGTAAGAATTGTATCTGGCAGAAAATCAATATTTCGAATTTCTCTGTTTACCCAAGGGTGATCAGCATTAATAGGTAGCTTTATAAACTGTACAGGTACTTCTTTTGTATAGTCGTTAAAGGTTTTCATTACATCCACATTATCGTCTATCATATCAAGCTTTTTAGCAATAAAAGGAATAAGCGTACCCTGTATTGCAATTGAAAACAGAACTATAAAAAACACTACATGAAATACATCATTTTTAATATATGCAGGACTTACTATAGCCATAATCGCAAACACTATAGACGCTGCTCCTCTTAAACCCGACCACGACACAAATAGCTGTTGTTTTATAGGACATTTAAAAGGTGCAAGAATTGCAAAAATCGAGATTGGTCTTGCAACAAAGGTTAAAAATAATGCTATAGCCAACGCTGGTAATGCTACCGACTTCATTTGTGACGGAAATGATACAAGACCAAGCAAGAAGAAAATAAGTATCTGCATTAATCCTGTTATTCCATCAAAAAAGTTTACCAGTATTTTTTTATTCGGAATTTTTCTATTACCAAGAATAATTCCTGTTATATACACAGCCAAATATCCATTACCACCAAGCACAGACGCACCAGCATATGAAACTAATGCCATTGCAAATACAAATATAGACTCAAAACCATTTGTAGCAAAATAAACCTTATTAAGTGTAAACGAGCTAAAAAATGCCGTAGCTACACCAATCAGCACACCAAAAACAATCTGTGCTAAAATCATATAAAAAATATCTGTACTACCAGCTTCTCCGTTCATAAGCGAAAGAATTATGACAGTTAGCATATAAGCACAGGGGTCGTTACTACCACTTTCAACCTCAAGCAATGACGCTGTATTGTATTTAAGGTTAAGCTTTTTTCCTCTTAAAATTGAGAACACCGACGCTGCATCGGTTGAACTTATTACAGCACCTATAAGCATACTTTCAAGCAACTCAAATTTTAAAACATAACAGCAAAACAGTCCTATAATACCTGCTGTTAAAATTACACCAAGAGTTGAAAGCAACACTGATTTTACAGCAACCTTTTTTGCACTTTTCCAGTTTGTACCAAAACCACCATAAAACATTATAAATATAAGCGAAAGCGAGCATATATTTTCTGCGAATTTAAAATTATCAAATTCTATCTTGAAAAAACCATCACTTCCAAACATCATGCCAATGCATATAAACAATAACAGTGTTGGTACACCTAGCTTTGTGCTTAGCTTACTCATAACTAGACAAAGCATAATTATAATAGCTGAAAAAAGAATATAATAAGACATTATGCACCTCCTTAAAAATAAAAGTGTAACAAAAGCTTTATATTAGTTTGTTACACTTTTATTTATATATATTTTATCACAAAGCAAGAAAACCTTGCAAGTTAATCAACACCTACTAAAATTATATTAATTTAAGCTTCATCTATCATTTGTGTTGTTAATGCTTTTATCTGCTGTATATCTTCACTAGTTGGTTTTAAGCAAACCTTAAACGGCTCTGCAAACTGTGAAAAGCCACATTGTCTTAAACGCAAATCAATTGCGTCTGTTCCCTCACCTGTCCAACCGTAAGAGCCAAAAGCAAAAAAGCTTTTACTCTCGGTATTTATGCACATTATTTCTGATAGTGCTTTCCAAACCTGTGTAGGAGCATCTCGATTAATTGTTCCTGCACCAACGGCAATAAAGCTAGCGTTTTCAAGTGCTAGTGCACACTGCTGTGGTGTAGCTGTATTCATATCTATTATTTCTGTCTTAATAGCCTTTTCTTTAAACGCCTCAAGCACAGCGTTAGCAAGCTGTTTTGTATATCCACTTGTTGAATGGTATAAAACAACTGCCGATTTACCTCTGCTTTCTACTGCCCATTCTCTATAGTAAGCAATTACATTTTCTGTATTTTCCACCACAACAGGTCCGTTTAATGGTGCAATTGTATATACAGCTTTATTCTCAAGCATATTAAGTGCATCATTTACAAAGCCCTTTAGCTGTAGAAAATAAAAATTAAAATAGTCCTTTAGCTGTATAATATACTCATCAAAATAACGCATAGACTCGTCATTTCCGTTAGGCTCACAAAAATCTGCACTAAACATACTACCACTAAAAAGTACGCCATCATTCTCAAAATATGTACACATACTGTCGGGTGTTGGCAACATAGGTGTAGCTATAAACTCAAGCATACTATTACCTAAATTCAGCTTATCGCCGTCACTAACAGTAACACAGCTGTATTCACAGTGCAAAATATTATCAAGCAGTCTTTTACCTATCTCGGTACATACTATAGTTGTTTTAGGACTTACCTTTAAAAATTTTTCTATACTCTCTGCGTACTGTGGAATTATACGATTAAGTATAAGGTAATCAATAGCACCAATGTCACAAACTAATCCTAGATTATATTGAAAATCATCATAAAAGCTACTATCCGGAATATCTATAAGTGCTGTAGCTCTATCATCTATAAGATATGAATTATATGTAGTACCAAAAAAACATTCTTTATTAAGATTATTTTTTCTCAAAAACGGGTCTAAAACACCCACATTATATACATTATTAGAAATTCTAACCAAAGCCATAATTATTCCCCTTGTTTAAATCTTTTAAATTATTGTAATATATATTTTTAAATATTTCAATAAGATAATCATTTTGTTTTTTGACATAACATATAAACAACATAATATAACAACGCTCATTTGCATTGAAAATTAACTATAATAATTGAAAAATCGCTTAATAGTTGATACAATATAACCAGATAAATCAACTGGAGGTTTAAAAATGAGCGTTGTCGGCAAGCAAATTAAAAAATTTCGTACAGAAAAGGGTATTACGCAGGAACAGCTTGGTCAGCTTGTAGGTGTTACTACTCAGGCTGTGTCAAAATGGGAACGAGGTGGCACACCAGACGCAGAGCTGTTGCCAAAATTATCGCAGGTGTTGTCAGTAAGCATTGACTCGTTATTTGCAATAGGCGAAGAAAATCTTTCGCTGACAGTTGCACGCCGTATAAATCAAATGTCTAAAGACGAGGCATATCGCTTTGCCTTCAATATTTGCTGGGCAATAGAAAATGGATTGATGCCAGAAACTGCATTTCCCGAATATTTTTTCAATGATTTTATCGATAGATTTACAGCTGATAATGACAAGTTACATTATTTTTCAAAAATAATGTATGACCAAGGTATGGCATTAACAAGACTGTCACCCGATTTACACTATTTCTTTTTGATGAAAGAACCAAAAGCTAGCATTAAAGAACGAATTGCTGATATTGAAACACTAAGAAAGGTGTTTGAGGTTTTTGCAGATAAAAAACTGCTTAGTATAATTTTTTATATGTATTCACGACTTAATACACCTATTGCAACCTCACTTATCAGCAAAAACACAGGAATACCTGAAGATGAGGTTGATAAATATATGGAAGCCCTGTGCAAAAATAATCTGGCAACAAAAAGCATTATAGAAACTGCCGAGGGCGAGATGTATTCGTATATGTTCCGTCAAGAAAGCTCGGTTATTCCACTTTTATGCTTTGCAGATGAAATAACAAAAACCGATTGTGTTGACTTTCTGTGGTCACTTTCACGCACTAAGCCTCTTTTAAAATAAACTATTGGTTGAACTCATTTAACTTTAGTTTACTGATTAAATAAAAGGTTGTTTGATATTATTCCACCGTCGGTTTATAATGGTAATATCATAAATTAGGAGTTTGATATTATGAAAAAGCTACTTGCAACAATACTATGCTGTGCTATGCTAGCCAGTGCTACTGCCTGCTCAGCTGGTAGTGGTGATAATACAGAGCCAACTGCACCAAGTGCTACAATAAGCACCGAGCCTATAGCAGAAGCAGACAGTAAAACCGAAATGACACCCGATGAAATTAAAACACATATAGATGATGTTTTAAAAAAATATAAATTCGATGGTGTTGTAT
>JAZSEI010000082.1:0-13959 GCA_045531635.1 Acutalibacteraceae bacterium | reverse complement strand
TGGTTAATATCAACCCCCATGGCGTTGCTTTGCCAATGCAGGGTGTCGCCATCACTAAGGTAATCAATATAATTCTGTAGGTTGTTTGCTGATTTACTGCCGTTAATAGATATTTCTACTCCGTCAGGGTTTACACAAGGTATTATTGCTAAGGAATGTTGCGTAAAATATTCCCACAAATTTTCATTTTGTAGGCTTTTATGGTTGATTATTGAGTCGCATATATTTATAATGAATTTATACAAAACAAAAGATGTTATCCATTCCATACCATGAAATGCACCACAAAGCAATATTTTTTTACTGCTGTTACCTATTGTGTAGCAGTCTATGGGTCTGCCTAAAACACTTTTGCCTATGGGTTGTATGTCTATAAAAAAGTAATTGTTTTTAATTTGTGCTTTTAATTTGTTGCGTGTGCCTTCGTGACAAGGTTGTAAAAATAAATTTGTAGTGGTATTCATTAAATCACTCCTTTATATTTATGCGTATGCGTAATGGTGGTAAATTATAATAGATTAAAGAGGAGAAACAGCAATGGAGCTATACGAAAAAACGCTTAATAGTACCGATATATTTAAGGGTAAGGTAATTCATGTAACAGTAGACGAGGTTGAATTGCCAGATGGTCGCAAATCAAAAAGAGAGGTTGTTAATCACCCTGGTGGAGTATGTGTAGCTGCGTTGAATGATAAAAACGAGCTTTATTTTGTTCGTCAATTCAGATACCCATATAAAGAGGTAGTGCTGGAGCTACCTGCCGGAAAGCTGGAAAAAGACAGCACACCACTTGAAAATGGAATAAGAGAGCTTAAAGAGGAAATAGGTGCTGTGGGTAAGGATTACCGATTTTTAGGTGAGCTGTATCCGTCAGCAGGTTATTGTGGAGAGATAATATACCTTTATTTTTGCAGAATTGAGAGTGTTGGCAACAACTGCCTTGACGAGGGTGAGTTTTTAAACCGAGAGGTTATTCATATAGATAAGGCAGTAGAGATGGTTTTGAATAACGAAATTAAAGACAGCAAAACTCAAACAGCTGTGCTTAAAACTGCAATGCTTTTGAAAAACGGTGTTTTATAATTTATAAATATGTGGTATAATTATAGATAACTAAAAATTACTAAGGTGGTATGGCTGATGATTATTAGCCCTGTGTTGATAATAATTGTGGTTGCAATTTTGGTGGCAACAGCGTTTTTGTATATTATAAACAGACCAAAGGTGCCTATTTTTACAGGTGTTTTCTTGTTTTTGCTTTTGGCGTTTGTAGCTTTAACGTTTGTACTTAATGTAGAGCTTTCTTCTACTACCAATATATTAAAGCCCGAAAATAATGCGTTTGACGCAATATGTAGCTTTATAACAATGCAAAGCGAGCCAACCTCGCAAATGCTTTTAGACAGCTTTAATCTTTTTGGAAAAATAGATATTACCCTCATTATTATAACAGCAATAGTATTTGTGCTTGAAATGAGGGTGTTGTTTAAGGCTACATCAAATAAATAAAAAAAGGGGATATTAATGACTATTTATAATACAATAGAAAAGCTAGAAAAGCCTACGGCTGTTGCACTAGGGCATTTTGATGGAATACATTTGGGGCATCAGCTTGTAATAAATAATGCAGTTAAATGCAAAAAGCAGGGTCTTGTGCCAGTAGTTCTTACCTTTAGCCAGAACCCAGCATGTGTATTAAGCAAAAAGAAGATACCATACCTAATGTCTAATGACTATAAAAACGAGTGTATTGAGGCTTTGGGTGTAGAGTATTTATTTAATCTTGATTTTCAGTCAATTATGAATTTAACTGCCGAGGAGTTTGTAACTGAAATTCTACACAAGAAGCTTAACGCAAAGCGTGTGTACTGTGGTTTTAATTATCACTTTGGTAGTGGTGGAAATGCCAACAGCGAAACCTTGCGAGATTTATGTTCAGAGTATAATATAGAGGTGGTATCATTGCCTCCTGTATTATTTAACGACGAGCCTATAAGCTCAACGAGAATACGCCATTACTTAAAGCAGGGCAGAGTAGCTGATGTTACAAAAATGCTGGGCAGAGAATTTGCCTATAGATTGCCTGTATGTAAGGGTAATCAGCTTGGTAGAAGAATGGGTACACCAACCTTTAATCAGCCAATACCTGAAAATATGATTTTGCCACGCTATGGTGTATATGTAACTGCAGTAATAATGGAGGACGGCACAAAGGTTTGTGGTGTAACAAATATAGGAATAAAGCCTACAGTTGGCATTAATGCACCACTTGCAGAAACCTGGATGCCTAAATTTAGCTGTGGTGAGCTGTATGGTAAAACCTTGGAGTTTCATATTCTTGATTTCGTAAGAGGCGAAACAAAGTTTGACAGTATATTCGAGCTTAAAGCTGCCATACTTGCAGACGGAGAATATGCAGAAAAATGCTTTAACAGCTATTATAAAAAATAATAAGAAGATATTTATAGAGTCGCAGTTTTCTGCGACTTTTTTCTTTAGAAAAGCTGAAGTGATAGTATAAATAGTATTAGTATAAGCAACAATTGTTTAGGCTAAAGCTTATATTTGTAAAATTTTAGTGCATTTTAATTTGGTATATGGTACAATAAACTAGAGTATGTGTTTTTATATGTTGCAGAAATAATGCAATATTAAATGATGGCTGAAGTATTAAAAAAATATGAGGTGTAATGATGATTTCTAAAAATATGCACTATGCAAAAATAAAGCATAACAAAAATCAGCATGGGGGACTAAAGGCGTTTTTGCTGGGGCTACTGGTTGCTTGTGCTATATATGTGCCGTTTATGATTTATGATAATGGATTCTTTTTCTATTATGGAGATTTCAATGTTCAGCAAATTCCATTCTATCAGCTTATGCACGACACAATAAAAAATGGTAATATCGGTTGGAGTCATCACACCGATTTGGGTGCAAATATAATTGGCTCTTATGCGTTTTATCTTATAGGTAGTCCGTTTTTCTGGCTTACAATGCCATTCCCGAGTGAGGCAGTGCCGTATTTTATGGCACCGTTGCTTATACTTAAAACTGGCTGTATGTCATTTACTGCATATATATATTTAAAACGCTATGTTTATAATAAAAATTATGCTGTGCTTGGTGGCTTGCTTTATGCGTTTTCGGGCTTTACCTGCTTTAATTTATTTTTTAATCATTTTCACGAGGCTATGATTGTTCTGCCACTTCTATTATGGGCAGTTGACGAGCTTTTTGAAAATAACAGGCTTGGTGTTGTAGCTTTAACAGTATTTGCAAGCTGTTTGATTAACTACTTCTTTTTTGTAGGTCAGGTATTTTTTGTTATTATTTATTGGTTTGTTAAGGTTTTTTCTTATAGCTATGAGCTTAAAATAAAAAACTTTTTGTTATTGATTTTTGAGGCTGTGCTTGGTCTTTTAGGTACAGCAGTGGTGTTGCTTCCTGCACTTTTATGTGTTATGGAAAACAGTCGTGTAAGCGAGATGCTTGGTGGCTGGGATGCACTTGTATATGCCGATTCACAAAGATATATAAACATACTTACAGCCTTTTTATTCCCTCCTGAGCTTCCTGCGTATCCAACCTTTACACCAAACTCAAACACAAAATGGGGTTCACTTGCTGGTTGGTTGCCATTATTTAGCCTAACCGGAGTAATGGCGTTTATGACACGCAAAAATAAGCATTGGCTTAAAAAGCTTATTCCAATGCTAGCTCTGTTTGCGTTTATACCTATACTAAATAGTGTGTTCCAGATGTTTAATGTGCAGTATTATGCACGCTGGATGTATATGCTGGTGCTTATGATGAGCCTTGCAACTATTATTGCACTTGAGGATATGAATATAGAGTGGACAGCTCCGTTTGTTGCAACAGCAGGTTTAACACTCTTTTTAGCTGGAGCAATAGCATTTACGCCAAGCTATAAAAAGGGCGATGTTGGTAAAGAGGTTTACGAATATGGTTTAATGGATAATAAGAACATATTCTGGGTGCATACTGCAATTGCTTTAGGCTGTTTATTGGTGCTTGCTATTTTACTAAAGCTTACATTAAAAAAGAAAAAGCTGTTGCCTGTGGTTAGTATAGCGTTGGTATGTGCTGTATCAATTGGTTATACAGTGTATATAATTGCCAACGGAAAAAGTTATGGCAATGATTCTAAAAACTATATGAATGCACTTGTGGTAAACCATAAGGACGATATAAGCTTGCCAAATTCTGAGAATGTGCGTACTGATTTTTATGAAATGATGGATAACTCTGGTATGTATTGGCAGTTGCCTACAATTCAGGCCTTCCATAGTGTTGTGCCAGGCTCTGTAATGGAGTTTTATAATGATGTAGGTGTACAGCGAGATGTAGGCTCAAGACCTAAATCAGGTGAATATGCAGTGCGTTCTCTGCTTTCTACACGTTGGCTTGTTGATTATGTAGGCGATGAAAATAGCTTTTCAGACGATAATGGTGTTACTGCTATGCCAGGCTGGAATTATTATGATAAGCAAAGCGAATTTAATATATGGGAAAACGAATATTATATTCCTATGGGCTTTTGCTATGATGAGTATATTTTGCACGAAACATATGAAGAAATCGACAAAATGAACAGAACAAAGCTTATGCTGAAGGCTATGGTGCTTACTGATGAGCAAGCCAAAAAGTATAGCTTTGTAGCAGATAAAATAACAGACGCAAAGAACTATAGATATGTTAAGGATGATTATTTTTACGACTGCCAAAATCGAAAGGCACAGTCTTGCAGTAGCTTTGAATATACCAAAGACGGATTTATTGCCGAAATCGACAGAACAAAGGCAAACGAAAATACATTAGTGTTCTTTAGTGTACCTTACGAGCAGGGATGGACTGCAACAGTAAATGGTAAGGCTGTAGATATAGAAAAGGTTAATGTTGGCTTTATGGCTGTAGAGGTACCAGCAGGTGAGGTAAGTAAAATAAGCTTTAACTATCAAACACCAGGCTTAAAGGCTGGTATAGCAGTTACAGCAGGCTCGATTGTGGTGTTTGCTGTGTATATGATTATAATAAAGCTTGTTGGTCATAAGCCTTTAAAGAAGGGCAGAAAATACAGAATAGTGAAAAACGAGCTTACTCTTATAGAAAAAGCAAAGCTAAGAGAAAAACAAAGAAACTCAGCAGAAAAATAATAACGGAGGTTGCTTTATGGTATTTGGTGAAAAAATACTTGATTATAAAAAAGATATACTAAATACACTTGAACAGCTTATAGAAATAGAGTCGGTATCTGCTTATGGTAGCGAAAAACCACAGCAGGCACTTGAATATATGCTTAATAAGGCACAGCAGTTGGGGTTAAGTACAGAAAATGTAGACAATGTAGCTGGACATATACAGTATGGTGACGGAGAAAAGCTGTGTGGTGTGCTTACACATCTTGATGTTGTTCCTGCTGGTCAAGGCTGGAGTGTAGAGCCATTTGCACTTACACGCAAAAATGGCAGACTTTACGGCAGAGGAATAGCCGACGACAAGGGCTCGGCTGTAATTGCAATGTATTGCTTAAAGGCATTAAAGGATAATAATGTTACAGCAAACAGTAAATTAAGGCTTATTTTAGGCACTAATGAAGAAACAGGTATGACAGATGTACAGCATTATTTTTCAAAAATGCCTTTGCCAGATGTAAGCTTTACACCAGATTCTGATTATGGTATTTGTAATTGCGAAAAGGGTATTTTACAATTTTCATTAACAGGTAAAAATAACAGCAATGTGATAAGCAGTGCTAAAGCAGGTTGTGCAGTTAATGCAGTACCAGATAAGGCAGAGTTCACATTGCTACAGCCATTAAATGACGAGCTTAACGAGGATTATCTAAGTGCTGAGGGTAACAAGTTTATAGCAAAGGGTGTAGCGTCACACGCTATGGAGCCACACAAGGGCTTTAACAGTATCGCATATGCTATCAGTAAGCTGAAATCAATGTTTAAAAATGAAAATCTTGGCGATTTAGCAGAGTTTATATGCAGACGTATCGGTACTGAAACTAATGGTAAAGGTATGGGTATTGCGTGTAGTGATAAGGCATCGGGTGAGCTTACATTAAATTTAGGTGTGCTAGATATTGACAACGACACTGCAACAGCCAGAATAGATGTGCGTTATCCTGTTACTGCCAGCTATGAGGAAATTACAGATAAAATTAAGAGTTTGGCAAAGGAATATAATCTTGAATATAAAGACGAAAGTCACCTTAAGCCTCTTAATGTTGCAGAAGATAGTGCTATTATCAAAATTTTAAGCTCTGCTTATAAGCAGATTACAGGTGATTTGCCAAATCTTTATTCTACTGGTGGTGGAACCTATGCAAGAGCACTTGGTAACAAGGGTGTAGCGTTTGGTCCAGTATTCCCAGACGATTATTCTAATATGCACAAGCCTGATGAATCACTTGATGAAGAAAAATTCTTTTTACACGCACAAATCTGTTTGCAGGCTATGTATAAAATGTTTACAGAAGAATAATCGGTATGTTTTAAAATTAATTTGGGGTGATTTTAATGAGCGTTGAAAAAACTTTAAAAAATCAGGCAAGAAGTATTTTGGCCAAAAATAATTGGCAAAAATCTATAGTAGGATTTCTGTGCGTATGCACTGTGTTTGGTATAATATATTCGATAATAGAATTATCTACAATGCTTATAACAGATGATATGTTAAGTAAGCCTTTAAATATGGCAATAATGATAGCAGTGGCGTTGCTTTGTGGTGTAGGGTTTATTTTGCTTACACCTATTTATACAGGCTATGTAAGATTTATTGCAAACAGTAAAAATAACGAAACAGGCGATATACAGGATATATTCTATTATTTTAACAAGGGCAGATACATCGACACAGTACAGCTTAACCTTTGTTTGTTTATACGCTACGCTGTGCTTTTTATACTGTGTGCGTTGCCTGTTACTGCGTGTTTGATTTTAGAGGGGGTAATGCCTAATTACTGGTTAGCTTTTGAAATAGGTGCAGTATGGACTGGCATTATTGGCATAGTTGCTTATTTTATGTTGTCACGCTTTTGGGTTATGACACAGTATTTGTATGTTGCAGATTTTGATTACAGAAAAGAAAGCGAAATTATAAAGGCAAGTAGTTATGTGGTAAAAAAGAATTTTGGCAAAATTTTAAGCCTTTATATTTCTTTTATTTTATATGGCTTACTATGCTTTTTTGTGCTTCCTATAGTTTTTGTTTACCCATATTTTAAGCATACAACCGTTCTAAGCTACTCATATATTTATCAGATGGAAACAAAAAATCCTAAGTCACTTTATTTTAAGCAGGAAACAGAAGAGGAAGATCTTGTTGCAGATAAGTCTGAAGATACTACAACAGAAGAATCTTTACAGGACAAAGAGGAGATATCAGACGGATTAGATGAAACAAGTAACGATAAAACAGTAGAAAATATAACAGAATTTGATAATAATTAACAAACAAATTAAAATCGCTTTATTCTTGAATAAAATAGTGATATAATAAATCAGTATAATGTACAATAGGATTGCTATGCTATCCGTGTATAACATTTTATAATAGGTGGGCAGATTGTGTTAGTTTCATTGTGTGTTATTGCTTTTAATGAAGAGGCTTTTTTAGATAAGCTTTTTAACGAGATAAATAGTCAAACCTACAGCCACAGTAATATTGAGGTTGTTTTGGTGAATAATGGCTCTTACGATAAAACAGAAGAAATTATGCGAAAATTTGCCGACAATAGCGATTTTTACGATGTTAAAATAATTAATATCGTAAGAAATAATCAAGCAACTGGCTGGAATACAGCTTTGCTTAATACCAGTGGCGAGATAATCATAAAGGTAGACGCACACGCAAAAATTCCTGAGGATTTTGTGCAGATGAGCGTAAATGGTATAGAAACCGGAGAAGCTGTATGTGGTGGGGGCAGACCAAATCTGCCAGTACAGGACAAGCCATGGGATAATACTCTGCTTGCAGCAGAGGAGTGTATGTTTGGTGGAGGCTTTGCAAAATATAGAAATATACAGCAAAGCAAGCAATATATAAACAGTATTTACCATGGTGCATATAAGGCAGAGGTTTTTGCAAAGGTTGGTGGCTTTAACGAGGCTCTTGGAAGAACCGAGGACAACGAGTTTCATCACCGATTAACACAAGCAGGCTACAAAATATGCTGTATGCCAAATATAATATCTTACCAATATATCAGGGCAAGCTTGCCTAAAATGATAAATCAAAAATATAGTAATGGCTATTGGATAGGGCTAACCTTGAAGAAGTACCCTAAGTGTCTTTCACTATTTCATTTTGTACCAATGCTATTTGTAATGGCATTGCTTGTATGTACTTTATTTGCAATTTTTGGTTTTAAATGGTTTTTGCTTGCGTTGCTTGCTATGTATTTGCTGTTTGACCTTTACATAACTGCAAATGCATTAAAAAGCGAGAAACGCTGTGCGTATTTTGCACTTTTACCTTTGATTTTTCCTGCGTTACATATAGTCTATGGTATAGGCACTATAGTGGGAATACTACACAAACCAATACCAAAGAATACACTAAAAAAAGCAAGTGAAAGAATAGCAGAGGTTAAAAGCTATTATAAAAACAAATTATAATTTTATTTATTATATCAGCTATAAATGAGGGGAGTAGCGATTAGATGAAGCCGGTTGAATTTACAAGCGAACAGCTTAGAGAGCTGCAGTTGAAAGAGCTTGATACGCTTGTATATTTTAAAGAGTTTTGCGATAAGCACAATTTGCTGTTTTACTTTTGTGGTGGCTGTTGTATTGGCTCTTTAAGAAACAAGGGATTCATTCCATGGGATGATGACATAGATGTTTTTATGCCACGAGAGGATTACGAAAAGCTACCAGAGCTTTGGGCAAAATATTCTGATAACGATAGATTTCTTTGTTTAAAAACAAATGACGATATTTTTACAGGAAATATTTTTACAACAATTGTAGATACAAAATATACCTATGTAAAGGCGAATCAGGCACATCTTGACATACCTTTTGGCTTGGTTATGGATGTTTTTCCACTTGATGGCTGTCCTGATGGCTTTAAAAGAAAAATACAAAAGCTATGGGCGTTGATTTATTCATTGTTTCTTGCACAGATAGTTCCAGAAAACCACGGTGGAGTGCTTGCCTTGGGTAGTAAAATTCTACTGGGGGTATTTAGGGGTAAAAAGATAAGAGCTAAAATATGGCAAACAGCACAGAAGCAGATGAGTAAGTACCCTATAAGTGAATGTAGCAAAATTACAGAGCTTTGTGCAGGACCACATTATATGCAGTGTGAGTACCCTAAGGAAGCCTTTACATCGGCAGTGTACAGAGAGTTTGAGGGTATGCAAATGCCGATTCCGGTGGGATATGATGTGTACTTAAGAACAGCTTTTGGAGAATACGAGAAGGAGCCACCAGTGGAAAAGCAGAAGCCACACCACGATGTGGTATATGTAGACCTTAACCAAAGCTGTTATGAATTTGAAAATCCTTATATCAAAAAGAAGAATTAACGGAGGGTTAATATACTATGATTTACGGAGCAATATTAGCAGGTGGTATTGGTACAAGAATGCATGTTTCTTCAATGCCAAAGCAGTTTTTACCACTAAAGGGAAAGCCTATTATTATTCATACACTTGAAAAAATGCTTGCTTGCAGTAGATTTGACGCAGTTTATCTTGGTATTCACCCAAGCTGGATGTCATATATGTATGACCTGCTTGATAAATATGATGTATGTAATTCTGATAAAATAAGACTTGCACCAGGTGGAGAAACAAGAAACGATACTATATTTAGAATTATCGACGAAATAAAAAGAGATTTTGGCGATAACGATGACGATATTATTATTACACATGACGCTGTGCGTCCTTTTGTAACACTTAGAATACTAGAAGAAAATATAGATGCAGCCATTGAGTTTGGTGCTTGTGACACTGTTGTGCCTGCAACAGATACAATAGTGTGCTCAGAAAACGGAGAAGAGATTTCTGAGATTCCTAAAAGAGAAATTATGTATCAGGGTCAAACTCCACAGTCATTTAAGGTTAAAATGCTTAAAGAGCTTTATTCACAGCTTACAGATACAGAAAAAGAAATTCTTACAGATGCTTGCAAAATTTGCGTTATGAAGAATGTACCTGTAAAGCTTATTAAGGGTGAAACCTTGAATATTAAAATTACAACAGTACAAGATTACCAGATAGCAGAGGCTATAGCCGGAGGAATAAAAATTGATTAACTATATTTATCAGCTTACAAACCCTCAGTTTATTTGTGCAAAGCTATGTGATGTAAACATAGAGGGTAAGGTGTTGGTAAGACCTAAATATATGTCTATCTGTCATGCAGACCAAAGATATTATAACGGTCAAAGAGATATGAAGGTGCTTATGAAAAAGCTACCTATGGCACTTATTCACGAGTGCTGTGGTGAGGTAATTATGGATAAAACAGGTACCTTTAAGGTGGGACAGCAGGTTGTTATGATACCTAACACACCTACAAGAAAATTAAGTCATATATATGAAAATTATGACGAACAATCAAAATTTCTTTCAAGCTCAGACGATGGCTTTATGCGAGAATTTGTTGATTTAAGTCCAGACAGAATAGTGCCTTATACAGGAATTCCACCACATATTGCTTGTGTTACCGAGTTTTACAGCGTGGCTATTCATGCTGTTGAGCGTATGATAAATTTTGCACATAGTCACCGTGACGAAATAGCGATTATAGGTGATGGTCCACTTGCGTATGTTGTGGCAAGCACAATAAGAGAACGCTTACCAAAAAGTCGTATAACAGTTATTGGTAGACGCCCAAGAAAGCTTGCACGATTTTTATTTGTTGATAAAACCTATGTAGCCTACGATTTACCCGAGGATTACGCTTGCGACCATGCCTTTGAGTGTGCTGGTGGTGAGGGTAGCTATGATGCGATTTGTGATATTATAAAGCACATACGTCCACAGGGAACAGTTTTACTTATGGGTGTAAGCGAAAATAAAATACCTATAGATACACGCACAATTCTTGAAAAGGGGCTTACTGTGGTTGGCAGTAGTCGTTCTGGTAAAAAGAATTTTGAAGATGCAGTTGCACTTATGCAAACTCAGCGTATTCGCAGAAGATTGGGTAGTATTATTCACGAAGATGATCCAGTAAGAAGTATTGACGATATACATCGTGTATTTGCTACAGACCGTGATACACCATTTAAAACCGTGTTTAAGTGGGAGTTATAAAAACAGTTACAAAAAATCGATTTATTAAACGCATTTCTGTTTAAAGCTACAGAATCTATGAATTTGATTTTAAAATTCGTCATATAGGTTTACCTTAGAAAAGATTATTGATATAATTTATATGTAAAAAATCAATTATTCAAAATGTAGGAAAGGAGCTGCTGTTTTGTCGAAAAAAGCAACGATATTTTCTCAAATACCTCAAAGAGAAAATATCAAGAGAAAAGACAAAACAAGAAAGATGAAATGAAAAAGTTTAAAAAAAGACCATTGTGGAAAACGATATTATTATGCTTTTTAGTAGTTTTGTTATTAGTTTCTGGTAGTGGTATGATCTATTATTATAATATAATAGATTCGTTTCATTACGAGCCTCTAGGACAAGATAGTGATAATGCCGATAAGAATGAAACCTCAAAAAAGAAGAATAATAACGAGGCTTCTTATGATATGTCAACGGGTGAGCTCCTTAACGACCCGATGGTACTTAATGTTATGGTATATGGCGAGGATAGTGGCGTAAACAGCAAAACTGATTATAGTAGAAGTGATACTATGATTATGGTGTCTATAGATAATCGCCATAAAAAAATTAAGCTTACTTCATTTATGAGAGATATGCTTGTTGAGATACCTACAACAGATGATGCTGGTAACGACTATGGTCTTGCAAAGCTTAATGCAGCATATAGCTTGGGTGGTGCAGAGCTATCTGTTAAAACTATAGAAATGAACTTTGGTGTTGATATAGACAGATATGCTATAGTTAATTTTGATACATTTAAAATGATTATAGATACACTTGGTGGTATTGACATTAATCTTACTCAGGACGAAATTGATTATATCAACTGGCAGGCTTATATTAATAGACAAACACCTGAACGCTATGGTATTACAGATCCACCAGGAAAGATACATCTAAACGGTAAGCAGGCGTTGTGGTACGCTCGTAACAGAGGCTATCAGGACGAGTCACACCCAGAATTTGTGGTTTCTGGTGATGACTTTGACAGAACATCTCGTCAAAGAAATCTTGTAAGAACTCTTATAAACGATTTTAAAAAGGCAAGCCTTACTGATATAGTAAAAATTGTAAGTGATATAGGTCCAATGGTAACAACAAACCTTAAAAAGGACGAAATAACAACACTTGTTGCTAATTCGCTTACTTACTTAACATATGATATTGAAGAATTTAGATTGCCTACAGACGATTGTTACAGATATAGCTGGTATAATCAGCAATCTGTACTTGAAATAACAGATATGCAGTTGCTTCGCATAAAGCTTGCTAAATTTATATTTGGTGAAGACGCAATTGTTTTGAATAACGAAGAAATTGCTACAGCCCCACCAACAGATCCACCAACATACACAGGTTACTCTGATACACTGGATGAAGAAGATTATTACGAAGAGGAATATTCGGAAGATTTCAGTTATTAGGTTGTTGTAGCAAAAGATATTATAAAAATAAAACCCTCGAAATTCATTAAACAGGAATTTCGAGGGTTAATTTTATGTGTGTAATCATTTTTTAAGAAATATTAGTAAAAAACACCCTTTAAAAGCGTTAAAAATTTTAAAGAGTGTTTATACTAATACCTATTTAAACACTATGCACTTTGTCGGCATAATTTACTCGGCATTTCGTCCTTCTCCTTTATAAGCGACAGCTTGCCTGCGTTGGCGTTCTAGTTCTTAGCAAGTTCTGCTCGACAATCTATGTAATCGTTTAATAATGTATCAGTATTAGGTGTTTTGATTGATTTGTTCTGTGTTTTCTTTGTTCTGTGTTTTCTTTCCTAAATGATATGAAAGAAAAGAAACTACAGGAACAGGAATATATACCAGCATTAATTTAAAATTCATAAATATGCTACCAAACAAGAAAAATATAAGTCCACACAATAATGTGATGATAAGCCCAGTTTTTTTGCTTTGAATTGTGGAAGAACGCAAGGTTAGTCGGCGTAAAATACGCATAACAATTAGTGAAAGAACTGCACCCAAAATTACATCAACAACAATTGATATAAAATCAACAATAGAGTATATTCCTGACTGTGCACCGGATAATAGGGCAGATACTATCGAAAAATCAGTTCCATCTACATAAAGCTCTGCTTGCGTGATAGGTGGATGTTCTGCTGAGAATAGTCCGTGAATCAGCATTAGCTGTATTACGCTTAAGGCTAAAAAAACGATTAAATATATAATAGATGATTTTTTTAGTTTTTCAAATTTCATAAAATCCTCCTATAGTAGAATTTATTGTATGAATGAAGTATAGCATAAGACAAATAAGATGACAAGCATAATATATATATACTAAGTTATAAATAATGAGATAAACTTTGTTAAGAATGGCGATATAAAAAATATTTAAAAAATTAAAATATTTTTCGAAAAAGTGTTGACATTTAAAGGTATATATGTTATATTAAATGAGCGTTAGGCGAGAGCTTAAAAATACACGCTGGTGTAGCTCAGTTGGTAGAGCAGCTGATTTGTAATCAGCAGGTCGGGGGTTCGAGTCCGTCCACCAGCTCCAAGGCTACTAACTTGTTTAGTAGCCTTTTAATTTAACTTAATATGGGAGATTTCCCGAGTGGCCAAAGGGGACAGACTGTAAATCTGCTGGCTATGCC
>JAZSEI010000081.1:0-14078 GCA_045531635.1 Acutalibacteraceae bacterium | reverse complement strand
TGGGTGTACATTAACATCTACAATTTCACAAGGTATTGTAATATGTAGTACGCAAGAAGGTATTTTACCCACCATTATACTGCCCTTAAAGGCTTCTTCTAGTGCCTTTGCTGCTGTTATAGATTTTACAAATCTGCCATTTATAAAGAAATTTTGCATATTTCTGTTTGGGCGAGCAAATTCTGGCTTTGTTATATAGCCATTTACAGATACACCATTAAGAGTGTAGTCAACAGATAAAAGCTTGCTTACAAACTCTTTACCGTAAACTGAGTAGATAGCAGATTTTAAATTGCTGTCACCTGGTGTTTTTAAAACCACCTTACCCTCTCGAATAAATGTAAATGCAATTTCACTGTGAGAAAGTGCAAGCTTGTCTATTATATTTGCAATAGCATTACCCTCAGCAACATCTTTTTTTAGAAATTTCATTCTTGCAGGTACATTATAGAACAAATCACGCACGATAATTGTTGTACCCTGAGGACAGCCTGCGTCGTCATATTGCTGTTCTTCTCCTGCTGAAATTTCGTAAATAGTGCCTATATTTTCGCTTTTATGCTTTGTAAGTAGCTGTACTCTTGAAACAGCACAAACAGAAGCAAGTGCCTCTCCACGAAAGCCCAGTGTAGAAATGCTGTCTAAATCAAGTGCCTTTGCAACCTTACTTGTTGCGTGACGTAAAAAAGCCTTTGGTACATCTTCTTTTAAAATACCAGTACCGTTGTCGGTAATTCTTATATATTTAACGCCACCATTTTTAATTTCTACAGTTATAGCTGTAGCACCAGCATCTACAGAATTTTCTACAAGCTCTTTTATTACAGAGGCAGGTCGCTCTACAACCTCGCCTGCAGCAATAAGCTCGGCTATGTTTTTATCAAGTACATTTATATTGCCCACAGGCTTTACCTCCTTTTATATTATCGCCTTTATAGATTATCAGCTTTTGCCTTTAATTTGTAAAGTATATTCATAGCCTCAATAGGTGTAAGTGTATTGAGGTCGGTTGATTTTAATTCAGAAATTATTTCGTTATCAGCTACATTAGCAAGCAGAGAAAACTCAGCTTGTGGTGGTTGCTTTGGTTGTTTTTTCTTGACCACATTTAGATTTTCACCTGTGCCATTTTCGTATTCACGCTGAATTTCTTTAGCTCTTTTTATTACCCACTCTGGTATCCCTGCAAGCCTTGCTACTTCTATACCATAGCTTTTATCTGCACCACCTAGTACAATTCTGCGTAAAAAGGTTATATTTTCGCCACTTTTCTTTACTGCTATGTTGTAGTTTTTAACACCATCTAAAAGCTCCTCCATAACAGCAAGCTCGTGGTAATGTGTAGCAAAAAGTGTTTTTGCACCAAGCTTGCGTTTGTCACTTACATACTCAAGCACAGCCCTTGCTATGCTCATACCATCAAAGGTAGATGTACCTCTGCCTATTTCATCTAAAATAAGCAGACTGTCTGGTGTTGCGTTTTTGATAATATTGGCAACCTCGTTCATCTCTACCATAAAAGTAGACTGACCCGATGCTAAATCGTCTGACGCACCTACACGGGTAAATATTTTATCTACTATACCAACATTTGCACTTGTTGCCGGTACAAAGCTACCCATTTGAGCCATAAGCACAATAAGAGCAGTCTGACGCATATATGTAGACTTACCAGCCATATTAGGACCTGTGATTATTGCTGTTGAGTTAAGCTGTTTATCAAGTAATACGTCATTTGGTACAAAAGGTGTGTCCTTTAAAAGCTGTTCAACAACTGGGTGTCGACTGTCTTTAAGCTCTAAAACACCCTTTACATTTATGTCTGGCTTACAATAGCGATTATCGCTGGCTACTGTTGCAAGTGAGCAAAGTACATCTAGCTTTGCAATATTTTGTGCTGTAGACTGTACTCTTGCAAGCTTGTCTGCAACAAATTCTCTTATCTCTTCATAAAGCTTATATTCAAGTGCTACAGATTTTTCTTTAGCTCCTAAAATTCTGCCCTCAATAAGCTTTAAATCCTGAGTTATATAGCGTTCACAGTTAGAAAGCGTTTGCTTTCTTATGTATGTTTCTGGCACTTGGCTTTTATATGAATTTGAAACCTCGATATAATAGCCAAATACCCTATTATAGCCAACCTTTAGCTTTGGTATGCCTGTTTTTTCTTTTTCCTGTGCTTCAATATCGGCAAGAATGTCTGAAGAATTAGTCATATCGGCTACAACAGCGTCAAGCTCTGCATTATAGCCAGGCTTTATCATTCCACCCTCTCGAATACTAAACGGTGGTTCGTCTACTATAGCAGAATCTATTTTTTCGTAAACATCTGTAAGAATATCTATACCATTATAAATTTCTGTTAGCAATGAGCCACTTGCTGTAGCCATTAGCTCTTTAACCTTAGGTATTTTGCTTACTGCACTTGCAAGTGAACGAAGCTCTCTTGAATTTGAAGTACCATAGACAATTCTTGTCATAAGACGTTCCATATCTAAAATACCCTGTAAAGCATCTGTGAGGTCTAGCCTTAGCATTGTATTGTTTACAAGCTCTTCAACTGCATTTTGACGTTTTATTATAGCACCACAACTTATAAGTGGCTGTTCTATCCAAGAACGAATTAAGCGTTTACCCATTGAGGTTTTTGTTTTATCAAGCACCCACAAAAGCGAACCACGCTTTTCTTTGTTACGCATTGTTTCTAAAAGTTCTAGGTTACGTCTTGTGTTGTAATCTAGCGACATATACTGATTATCGGAGTATACCACAAATTCACGCAAACGCTCTAAGCCGTTTTTCTGTGTAAGCTTTAAGTAATCAAGCAATGCTCCACTTGCAGATAATGTTGCATTATAGTGCTTTTGCTCAAGCTCCTCTGTTACCTGCTTACCAAATTGATTTTCGGTTGTCTGCTTACAATGCTCGTAATCAAATTTGCTGTCGTCTAATAGCTCAACGCCAGCTGAAAGCTTATCCTTTATAAATACAGCAAGCTCTTTAAAGCGTACTGTATCTCCACCAATTAAAATTTCTCGTGGATTTATTTTACCAAGTTCATTTTTAAGGAGTGCAACTACATCATCACCCTTTAAAAATGTACCTGCAAATTCACCTGTTGAAATATCACAGTAGCATACACCTATATTTTTATCAACAGTATATATACAGCTTATGTAGTTACTTATACCCTCGTCAAGCATACTGCTCTCGGTAACTGTACCAGGTGTAATTACTCTTATAATATCTCTTTTTACTAAACCCTTAGCCTTAGCTGGGTCTTCTACCTGTTCGCAAATTGCAACCTTATAGCCCTTTGCAACTAAGCGTGCTATATAGCTCTCGCTACTATGAAATGGTACACCACACATAGGTGCACGCTCAGCTTGACCACAATCTCTGCCAGTTAATGTTAGTTCAAGCTCCTTTGAGGCAAGCTTTGCATCTTCGAAAAACATTTCATAAAAGTCGCCTAATCTAAAGAATAGTATACAGTCCTTGTTTTGCTCCTTTATTTGTAAGTATTGCTTCATCATTGGAGAAAGCTCTGCCATCAAATTCACCCTCTTTTAATAATATAACTAGTGTTATAACACCACAAGCGTATAAACGCCTGTGGTGTTTTTATAATTTTTTATTTTAATAATTAGTGACAACCACCACAGCTTGAGCAGTCACAGCTACACTCTGTTTGCTCTTGAACAGTGTCTGGGTCTGCACCTTCTGCACTCATTGTAATAATATCAATTACATGCTTTAGCTTGTGGTCAAGCTCTGTTTTAGCGTTATTGAAGCTGTTCATATTTTCGTTGCTCATAACCTTGTTGTAGCAATCTCTTAGCTCTTCGTTAAGCTTTGCGATTTTCTCTTCATCTCTCTCGTTGCTACTTGCCTCTTGGTTAAGAGTCATTCTTTTCATATTAAACTGAGCAATAAGCTCCTGTAGCTCTTTATCCTCATCACAAGCCTGTTCTGCAGCCTTTACGCTGATGTATGAAGGGTCCTTTTGAATTTCTTTGCCAAGCTCTCTAGCTAGTTCTACCATTGTCATTTTATATTCCTCCGTTTAAATAAATTTACCTTTTAATATCCAATTGCGTGATTGAGTGACCTCTACATTCTGGAATGTACCAATAAGAGAAGCATCGCCCTCAACCTCTACAATAATATTACCTGATGTACGGGTTTGAAGTATATTACCCTTACCTGTTTCGCTTTCAACCAACACCTTGTAGGTATTACCAACCATACCTGCACAGCGTTTAGCTGATATACTTTCTTGCAGAGCAAGAAGCTCCTGAAACCACTTGTTTTTCTCTTCATACGAAATCGGGTCATCCATTTTTGCAGCAGGTGTACCCTCTCGTGGTGAGTATATGAATGTAAACAAAGAAGTAAATCCAACCTCCTCTACAAGTGAAAGTGTTTCTTTAAAATCCTCATAGGTTTCACCTGGGAAGCCTACGATTATGTCACTTGTAAGTGAAAGGTTAGGAATTTTTTCTTTTGCATATCTTATAATTTCAAGATATTTTGCTCTGTCGTAATGTCTGTTCATCTGCTTTAAAATTCTGTCGCTACCACTTTGGAAAGGTAGATGCAGATGAGTTGAAATGTGCTTACTGCTTGCTATTGCGTCGATAAGCTCCTTTGAGCAATCCTTTGGATGTGATGTCATAAACCTTAGCCAATAGTCACCATCAATCTTGTCAATTTCTGAAATAAGTTGTGCAAAGCTCATTTTAGAATCCTCTGGTAAGCCCTTGCCGTATGAGTTTACATTTTGACCAAGCAAGGTAATATCCTTATAGCCACTGTTTATAAGCTCTTTAGCCTCGTCAAGTACATTTTGTGGATTACGGCTTCGCTCTCTGCCTCTTACATATGGTACAATACAGTATGTACAAAAATTGTTACAGCCATACATAATAGGCAACCAGCCTTTAAATATGCCGTCACGTCTAGTAGGGATATTTTCGTAAATTGTTGTATCCTCGTTGCCTCTTACAACTACACGCTTACCAACAGATAAGCATTTATAAAGCAGCTGTGGAAATTGATGTATATAGTTTGTACCAAAAACCAAGCCAACAAAAGGGAAGCTTTTATATATACGGTTTGCAATATGCTCTTGCTCCATCATACAGCCACATAAAGCAATAAGTACCGATGGGTGCTTGCGTTTAATTGTTTTTAAAGCACCAACATTACCAAATACTCTGTCCTCGGCGTGCTCTCTTACAGCACAGGTATTAAATAATATAAAATCTGCGTCGTCAGGCTTTTCGGTAAATTCATAGCCCATTTGTGCAAGTAATCCCTTTATCTTTTCGCTGTCTGAAACATTCTGCTGACAGCCATAGGTACGCACATAAGCAAGAGGTACTTCTCCCCTTTTGCGTATTTCCATAAGCTGTGCAACCAAAGGAATATACTCGCAATCGAGATTTTTTATATCGTTAATCTTTTGCAATGCTACTACTCCTATCATAATTCAATACAATATATAATACCATAAATCAATACTTACTTCAAGTAAATACAAAAATTTACAATTAAGTCTGCAATTTATCCTTACACCTCAATGAAGTCATTAAGGTAAAATGAGTATATAACACACTCTTTAACTGGTAAATTTAAGGTTGCCGACAAGCCTAGCTTGTAAAGCTCAAGCTGTCTGCTGTACTTTTCTTTCAGCTCTGCCATATTCTTGGCTCGATCAGTTTTATAATCTATGATTACAAGCTCACCGTTCTCCTCGAATGCAGCGTCAATCGAGCCACGAAGCATATGCTCCTCATCACAATCTGCAAAGCCTGTTACGCTTGCTTTTACCATAACCTCAAATTTAAGCTCCTTATACTTTTTCTTGGCGTTTATAAACCTTTGTATAATGCTTGTTGTAAGGCATTTTTCTATGTAGTCTACCGAAATACTATTAGCCTGTAGATTTGTTAAATAGCCCATTTCTGTAAGCCTTTTAAGCTCATTTCGTGGAGAAACAATTGCACAAAGTAAATCTGCATATTCCATAAAGGTGTGCATTGCTGTACCCTTTTGCGCAGAGGTAAGACTATCTTTGATATTAAACACAAAATCATCTAAAAACGTGCTTACTCCTTTGTGTGTTAATGATGACGGAGTTACAACGCTTGGGATATCTACAGACGCTTGGTAAGTGTAAGGTGTATTAAAGCGTTTATCAAGTATTTTTATATCGAGTGCCGATATATTTTTTGAGTAATTTTCTTCAGAAGTAGATACATCCTCACTTACCACTTCGCTATTTTCTGAATAATCAGCTTCTTGTTTTTTTATTTCTTTAAATTCATCATCAGCAATGATTATATCATCGTTGATTGATTTATCATTTTTCACGTTTTCAGTGTCTTTTTCTTTGATTTCTTCATAGTCGATATAAATGTCTCTATATCGAGTGCCGATATACTGTGAATTCAGTGCTATTTCCTTTTTAAATTGCTTTGCTGAATATTTCCATAAAACATTTTCACGTTGATTATCCTGTGGCTTCATAAGCAATGCTACTGCTATAATCCAATCAAGCATTGAATTATGCTTTAGCAGAATATCACTTTTCACTCCGTTATACATTGCAAGTCCTACAGAAATAGTATTTATTAGCTTTGGTAAATTTTGATACGCACTAACGAGGTGTAGCTGTTCTCTTGCACGGGTAAGTGCAACATATAATACTCTTAACTCCTCTGCAACGCTGTCTAGTGTCATTTTATTTACAATAGCTAAATACGGTACACTTTTATATGAAGCTGAATATTCCATATCCTTTATTTGCAAGCCTATTCCTAGCTCTCGGTCAAAATACATTTTGTCATTGTATTTTTTAAAGGCTTTACCAAGATTTGCTATAATACATATAGGGAATTCAAGTCCCTTTGAGTGGTGCATAGTCATAATTCTTACTGCGTTACCGTCTGTATTGGCACCTGTTTGACCCTCTAGTGTAGCACCTGTTTCAGTTGCTCGTTCTATATAGCGAATAAACGCAGTTACACCTTTGTTTTGCTCATTTTCAAAGCTTTTTGAATAGTTGTAGAGAAGTCTTAAATTGTTAAGCACAATTTCACCGTCATCAAGGGCACTTGCAAGCTCTGTTATTGAGGTCCTTCTGTAAATTACATTAATAAGCTCGTCGGTAGGCTTGTTTGCTGCGATTTCTCGGTAATATTCAAGCTCGTCTATAAAATCTGTAAGCTGGCTGTTATGTGGTGCTTCTGCAATTATATTACTGTATAAAAAACCTTTTCGGTTTGAGTTACATCTTAGCTGAGCAATTTGCTGTGGTGTAAAGCCGTAAATAGGGCTTACAAGCACAGAGTAAAGTGGTATATCTTGTAATGGATTATCTATTACCTTTAGCAAATCAAGCACTAGCTGTACCTCTTTGCAATCAAGCAAAGAAAGCTTCGTTTCTGTAATTATAGGGATCCCACACTTTTCGAGGTAGTCAGTTATTGTAGCAGTGTTTTTAACACTTCGCATTAGAATAGCAATATCCTTATACTCTGCTTTGCGTGTTGTATCACCTTTGGTTACATCGTATTTACCTACGCTATTTTCTATTATTTCTGCAATTTTTTTTGCTTCGGTTATATCTCGTATTTCTTTATTTGCTTTTTCTAGGTCACTAAGATGTATGTAAACATCAAAGTCATTTTCGCCCACATATTTTGCACCAGCTACCAAGTAATCCTCGGGTGTGTACTCTAAATTGCCAAGCTCTTTCTGCATAAGGTGTGAAAACACAAAATTCACATAGTCGGTTACACCGTCACGGCTACGGTAATTCTTTTTTAGCACGATATTTCTAGCTTTGGTATCATCTACCTTGCTGTAGCTTGCTCGTCTGTTTATAAAAATATCAGGCATTGCTTGACGGAAACCGTATATACTTTGCTTTACATCGCCTACAACAAATAGATTTTTGTCGTTGTCGCTAATTATTTTGAATATTAAATCCTGTAGCTGATTTACATCCTGATATTCGTCAACGATAACCTGTTTAAAGGAGTCAGCATAGGCTCTTGCTTCGTTTGTAATGTTGTAACGTATGCTATTTTTACTATCATCAACGCTGTACTCACCATTTTCTGAAACTTCTGCAAGAGTAAGCAGAGTAAAGCGTTCAATGTCGGCAAAGTCAAGAATGTTTTTCTCTTTTTTCATTTGTGTAAAGCTCTCTGTAAAGTCATCTACAAACTCGAATAAAACCTTTGTTAAGTCTATTATTTCTGTAAGCTGGTTTATAAGTTCATCATTTGTAAGTGCAAAAGCATTTCTTAATGCTAAAATTTCTTTTTTAATTGTGTCACGATTAGTTTTATAGATTTCGTATACCTCTTTACCCTCGTTAGATAATCCCCTTAGCTGTATTGCTTTGCCAAAAAATATCACATAATTTTCTGGCTTAAATAATGTCTGTTGAAAATCCTCCCAGCTTTTGCAGGTAGTTAATTGTTCTATAAAGGCTTTTTCAGTATTAAATTCTGTAGCTTTATCGGGTGACATATCGTAAATACCATCATAATAGTCCAGCTCATTAAATAGCTGAACATTATTTTTCATAAGTCCGTTTATGTACTCTACATTCATTATTGAATGATTTAATATATTTTCTATCCAAATTGAATGTATTACATCTGACTTAGAATTTTCTAGATTTTCGATTGTTTTATTCATCCATTGCTTAGGGAATGGCAGTGCTGATAAAAAGCTGTAAAAGCTTACTATCGCCTCTTTTAAAGCTGTGTCGTTAGTTGAGGTAGTAAGAAGTGCTGCTATTGCTTCAAAATCCTTTCGTGGGTAGTAGCTTTGTGCAACCTCCTCAACAGCCTTGCACTGCATTGCTTTTAGCTCGGCAGGGTCTCCAATGCGATAATCAGGAGAAATATCAAAATTTGTGTAGGCTGTTTTTACTATACTTTTACAAAAGCTGTCTATAGTACATATATAAGCCTTATCTAGCAAAAGCTGTTGGTTACGCAGATGTGCTTCGTCAATACTACTATCTGTGTCGCACATATCAAGAAGCTCTGTTATACGCTTACTAATTCTTGTTTTCATTTCTTCTGCTGCAAGATTTGTAAAGGTTACAATAAGTAGCTGGTCAGCCATTACACCCGAGTTTTTATCGGTTAACAACTGTATAACACGCTCTACAAGTACTGCTGTTTTACCACTACCTGCTGCTGCAGAAACCAACACAGAGCAATCCTTTGCATTAATTGCCTGTAGCTGGTCTTCATTCCATTTTACATCAGCCATTCTTTTTCACTCCTTTTTTATCTCCTTTTTTCGAGGTTGATGACTCTATTTCGTTTATCTTCATACCCTCGGTAAACACACATGAATTTTTAAAGTTACAATATTTACAAGGTAGGCTTTCAAATTCGCTTTTTTTACCTGTAGGAATTGCAGAAATATAGCCGTCTAAAAGCATATCTGACATTTGAATTATTTTTTTATTCACGAGGTTAAACATATCTTTAAATTCACCCTCGTGCTGATTACCTGTAAGTAGCTTATCTTCTGAGCGTGGATAAGAATACACCTCTTTTTTAGGGTCGTACTTAATTTTTACAGGTATATATTTAGCGTTTGCTTGATTATCCATAGCCAAAAGCACTTCACCATCACGCAAAAACATTCCCTTGGCTTGATAGTGCTTTTCAAGCTCGGCATCCATTTGCTTTTTCACATAATCGCTGTTACCCTGCTCTTTAATAGTTGTGTTAAATTCCTTTGCTGGCATATAGCAAACACCGGCAGGTGCTAGGTTGTCGCCATATAAATCTTTACCACCATTTATAATTGCAGCAAGATAAATAAACATTTGCAGATTAAGACCCATTTCTAAATCACAGCGTTTAAGGTCTTTTTCGCCTGTTTTATAGTCTACTATTCTCACATAGGTTTTACCGTCGAGAGGGCTTTTATAGAGGTCTACCCTATCCACAAAGCCTACAATACTTACACTACCATCTTTAGTTTCTACCTTGTATTCATCAATTTTATTTTGTGTGCTGTTTTCATTTTGAATACCGATAGAAAGCTCAAAATCACTTGGCTTAAACTTTGAAACTGCAAGCTCGTCTAACACTCTTTTTATAAGCACGGCACAGCTTTTTTTAGCTCTATTTACAGCGTATAATGCTTTATTGTCTGGTAGTTTATTATCCTCGAAGGCTTGGCTGATATACTCCTTTGTAAATTCATCAATATAGCTTGATATATCAATATTTTCTCTATCTGCTATAAGCTGTTCTATATTTTCTAGCTTTAGGAATTTTTCCATTATATAATGCACAAGCGAACCATACTGTCGGCTATCTACAGAGGCTTTTCTTCTCTCTTTAAGCTTTAAGCCACTTTTGCAGAAATACATATAAGCACAGTTATAAAAATCATCAATTCTTGATGCTGACAAATGCATATTTTTTGAATATAGCACCGAGGCTGTATTTTTATCAATACTTGGCATTCGTTTTTCTTTATAGGAATATATACTTTCTAGCAATTGACCATACTTTGGCTGTTCAGAAAAATATTTCTCTAGTAATACCTTATTTATATCATCCTCTTTTATGTTTGCTACAGTGTGCTCAAAGGCTTGTTGTGTGCACCAAAGTGTAGAGCTGTCGAAGTCGTATATATCGCAATTATGCTTTGTTTCAAGTTTTGGCAAAATGCGTTTTAGCTGTGTAGCTATTGTTGACGGTAACGCACCACTACCACTGGCTGTATTGTTGTAGTATGACACATAAAGTCTTTCTGATGGGCTTGATACTGCTGAATAGGCACTGAATTGCTCCTGAGCAGATAAATCAGACAGTGAACAGCTAAGTGGTAAGCCTAGGTCTAGCAATAAACAACGCTCGTTGTCTGTAAAAACGCCTGTTTCGCTTGGTACAGCAGGAAATACACCTTGAACAGCACCAATCAAAAAAGTTATTTTTGGAGAGCTGAGTCTTGCTCTACCGGCTGTGCCTATTATCAAACGGTCGATACATAGTGGCTGGTTGGCTATTTTCTCACAGCCAATAGCAAGTGAGAAAAGCTCGTAATAGCGTTTAGCAGATATTGTTGTACCATCCAGAATATTTGCCATTTTAGAAATTACTGACACAACGCTATTCCATACTCTTGTGTACTCATCAACAAGCTCAGGTGAATTTCTTGTAGTAAGCTTGCTGATTTTCTCTTTTATTTTTTCCTTAACACCAAACTGTGTAAACAGTACAGATATTTGCTTTGAAATTTCTAAACCGTCTGCATTTTTTGCAACAGCTTGAAGCTCTTTAAGGTAGGAATAAACCTCGCTTCTTATTGCTTCTATTTTATCAAGCTGTAGCTTATCTTCTTCTGTCATTTCACTTGCACCAAAGCCATTTATATTGTTTTTGAATGGCTCGCTCCATTTTGGTGACCAAGTGAACAGATAATTTTCTATAAGAGAAATATCGTCATAGCTGTATTTAGTTATGCCTGTTTTTAAAATTCTTAGTATAGATTCACTATTAAAGCCATTTGTTACAGCGTCAAAGCAATGTCTAATAAAATTAACAAGTGGCTTTGCGTTTATATTTTCGGGCTTATCCATAAAATAAGCTATATTAAATTTATCAAGGGTTACATCCAAAATACCTCTGTATAATGATTCATCTCTACAAACAATGGCTATGTCTTTATACCTATAGCCCTCATTAATTGTAAGAGCTTTAATTGTTCTTGCTACATATTCACATTCGTTATAAATATTATCAGCTGAATATAAATAGACATTTTCTACTTCACCGTTATAAGGCTTTATAGGGAATGCATATAGTGACTTCTCTACAGCTTGTAGGTCTGCTTTTTGTGTTCTACGATTCTCTAAAAAGGGAGCATAATGCTCGATTATTTTTTTGTTACACTCTAAAGCTAACGCACGTATTCTATGGTAAGTATCGATAGTTACTCTAAAACGAATACTCTTTTCATTAACCTTATTATTAGCACACTCTGTACTTAGTGAAAAATACACCTCGTCTGCTTGAAAAATTATGCTTTTAAGCACCTTGTATTGCTGTGCAGTAAAGCCTGTGAATGCATCTATAAAAACTGTATAGCCCTTAAAAATTTTATACTCGGTTATTTGCTGTGCAAGATAGCCAAGAACATCTTGACTATGCACGTAGCTTTGATTAACCATAGCTGAGTAGGTTTCTAAAATATACGCTGTTTCTTCAAGCTTTTGCTTTAGAGTAGGATTTTTAACCTCTGCTTTTACCGACAATAAATCGTTTGCGTTTATACCACTACTTTTATATTCGTTTATAGTTGTAAGCATAGTATCAACAAAGTTTTTATTTTTTGCCTGCTTTTGGTAAAGCTCTAGCTTGTCGCTACATTCATCTATTGCAAGACTCATTAAAATTTTAGAGATTCCTTCGTCTAAAAAATCGTTTGTAACGCCACCTACAAGCGAAAACACATATTTTTTCAGTGTAGAAAAGCTAAGCACTCTTACATTTTCGCTACTAGCTTTACTGTTTTTATTTAAAAAATATAGTCCTGTTTCAAAAGAGAATTGCTCTGGAACAAGCACTAAAACAGGCTTACCGTTATTGATATATTCCTCTGATTTTTCTTTTAAATAGTGACTTTTACCACTACCACTACGCCCTAATAATAAATTAAGCATTTTATCACCCTTAAACAGCTTGCATATAATTATGCAAAATTATTTTTTATAATTATATCACATTAACTGTACAATAAAAGCACCAGTATATTAATTTTCTATAAAATTTTTATCGTATACACACAATAAATGTATGCGTTAAATATTTATTTACAAATATATCTAATAATGTTTACAAAGAATTAGCACTCTAAGGTGTTAAGTGCTTGAAAATTTCGCTAATGTGATATATAATATCAATTGTGAAAAGCTAGAAAAAAGCTTATAATTTTAAATACTAGGAGAGATTTCTATATGAGTAATCCAATTTTTACAATCGAAATGGAGAATGGTGATATTATTAAGGGTGAGCTTTACCCTGAGATTGCACCAAACACAGTAAATAATTTTATCAGCCTTGCAAACAGTGGCTATTACAATGGTTTAACATTCCACAGAGTAATTTACGGCTTTATGATTCAGGGTGGTTGTCCTGATGGTACTGGCTGTGGTGGCCCTGGCTATGGCATTAAGGGTGAATTTGCACAAAACGGCTTTAACAACACACTAAAACACACAGCAGGTGTAATTTCTATGGCACGTTCAGCAATGCCAGACTCAGCAGGCTCACAGTTCTTTATTATGCATAAAGACGCACCACACCTAGATGGCTCTTACGCTGCTTTTGGTAAGGTTACAGAGGGTATGCAGTTTGTTGATGCTATTGCAGAATGTGACACAGACTACGCTGACAAGCCACTTGATACTCAGATGATGAAAGCTGTTTCTGTTGATACACTTGGTGTTGACTACCCTGCTCCAGAAAAGCTAGATAGATAATTTATATTGCGTTTTTATTATATCCACTACTTATGTAGTGGATATAACTGCGTATAGAATAAATTCATGAAAGAGGTTATAAAAAATGCAGAAGAAGGATTTTAAGGCAGAGTCTAAAAGACTTATGGACCTTATGGTAAACTCTATTTACACACATAAAGAGATTTTTTTAAGAGAGATAATTTCAAATGCTAGTGACGCACTGGACAAGCTTCATTTTGTTTCTCTTACAGATAATTCAGCTGAAAAGCTACCTGAATTATTCATAAAAATAGATGTTGATAAAGAAAACAGAACACTTACTGTATCTGATAACGGTATCGGTATGTCTTACGAGGAGCTTGAGGATAACCTAGGTACTATTGCAAAAAGTGGTAGCTTCCAGTTTAAAAACGAGCTTAGCGAAAATGAGAAAACCGATATTATCGGTCAATTTGGTGTAGGCTTTTATTCAGCATTTATGGTATCTGACGAGGTTACTGTTATTACTAAGAAGTATAACAGCGACAAAGCATATATGTGGAAGTCAACTGGTGCT
>JAZSEI010000153.1:0-16334 GCA_045531635.1 Acutalibacteraceae bacterium | reverse complement strand
ACATATTCCAAAGATACAAGGTACTGCACTCAAGTTATTGAACCGCCGTGTACGGAACCGTACGCACGGTGGTGTGAGAGGTCGGCTACTCAACTAATGGGTAGCCTCCTACTCGATTAGTAGTATATTTAATCAGCCTGTGGTAAGACTTAGAATAAGATAGTCCATAATAAAAACAGAGCTGATACCACAGAGTACACCTAAAATAACACCACAGATAACATCTGTAAGGTAATGAACTCTAAGGTAGATTCTTGAAAAGGATATTAATATAGCAATAATAAGAATAATTATCCAAATAGGCATAGAACATCGTATTATAGCCATCGTTGCTATACCAAACGATGACGCAGTATGACCCGACGGAAAAGAATAAAAGCTAGGGCGTCTTACTATAAGATCTTCGTTTTCTAACTTGTGACAAGGACGCATACGGCATACAAGGTGCTTTATTATTCCCTCTCCCAATATAACTGTAAGGCTGACAGCTATCAACATGTTTACGCCTATATAGGTGGTACTGGTGTTAATAAAGTATGGTATACTTACTATTATCCATACAAGTCCCTTTGTACCTAGCATAGAGAAAAAAATCATAATCCAGTTAAGCAGAGGTGTATGTAGTCTGCCTATCCAATCTATAATTTTATCATCAATATATTGAATTCGCTTAAGCATAAGTGTATCTCTCCACAGATAAAATCATTCAGCTTCAAACGGTGATTGCTCGCTTACTTTTTTAGAGGTTAAAAACTCGACAGAGCGTTCTATAGAGTCTTTTGATGTACCCCAGTCTTGTCCATTTGCACGGTAGTCAAACATAGTACAAAAATGAGCAACATCTGCTTTAAGGCTTTTTAAATAACCACCTGTAAGCTGTGATGTAACCTTGTAAAAATCAGGTAATGCCTTTGAGCTTATACCTCTGTTTAGTGCAGCCTTCATAAGCATTGTGTAGTGCTTCATACAGATATAAGGTTGTTCAGCATATAGCTTTCTGAATTCTTCTTCTTTCTCCCATGTTTTAAAAATGGTCTGCATAAGGTGGTGCATACCCCACTCCATTTTATTACACACATAACAGCTGTGCTGTATTTCTTCAAGCTTTGCAAGCTTCTTTTTGTCTGGCTTACCCTTTACTTCGTCAGGGATAAGCTCAGTCATAATTTTATTTAGGTGAGTATCAAGAATAAGAGCATTTGGTAAACGCTTGCCGTGATGTACCATCATATTGAAGTGTGTATAGCAAAAGCCTAGGTTATTTGTATCTGTACGAATATCAGGTTCCATCATTGCAGCACCAGTAATATATTCTATATAATTTTTTTCAAGCATTGCCTCCATACGGCACATAGGACAACCACACTTTGGTTTAAATACATCGTTAATAGGAATAGTACATATATTTTCTCGCATTATAAAACTCTCCTGCTTATTTACTTAAATATATTATTATTGTAGCACAAAATAAGCAAATATGGTATATTATTTTTAAAGAATTTATTGTTAAAATTAAAGGAAGATTTATTATGGAAATAAAATACAACAATAAAAATGTAATTGTTGAAGGAGTTACAGCTTTTAATCTAAAACAAACACTGGATTGTGGGCAGTGTTTTCGATGGGAAGAAACTGAGCTTGATAAGTTTGTAGGAGTAGCGTTTGGCAAGTATCTCACAGTAAGTCAGCAAGAGGATACAATTATATTTCATAATTGTACAAAGTATGATTTTGAAAATATATGGTTTAATTATTTTGATTTAGGTACAGATTACGACAAAATACGCAAAGAATTATCGCAAATGCACCCTGTATTAAAAGAGGCTGGACAGTATGCACCGGGAATAAGAATTTTAAGGCAAGAGCCATGGGAGGCGTTATGCTCGTTTATTATATCGCAAAATAACAACATACCAAGAATAAAGGGTATAATAAGCAGACTTTGCGAAAGCTTTGGTAGTAAGCTAGAAAACGGCTTTTATACATTCCCAACAGCAGAAGTAATAAGCAAGCATACAGTAGAGGATTTAGCTGTACTTAGAAGTGGATTTAGAGCAAAGTATATACTTGACGCAGCACAAAAGGTTGCAAATAATGAAATTATTTTAGAGAATATAAAGGCTATGCCAACACCAAAGGCTAGGTGTGAATTAATAAAGATAAAAGGGGTAGGGCCAAAGGTAGCAGATTGTACTATGCTTTATGGTATGGGTAAAACCGACTGCTTCCCTCTTGATGTTTGGATGAAACGAGCAATGCAGATATTGTTTGCAGATATAACCTACGAAAGTTTTGGAGAAAATGCAGGTATTGCACAGCAGTATATATTCCACTACAGCCGTATGCACCCTGAATTGTTTAATAACTAAGAGAAAAATATATTAAAAAATAACCCATTGCAAGACTATAACCTGCAATGGGTAAAATTGTATCTATAAGTTTAAATTGTTTTTAAAAAGATTTTGATAGTTTAATTTTCTAAATTTATCTGCTCTATAACCTCATCAACAGCTGTACCAAATCTATCAAAATCTTCAGCTTTTATAGTATTTAATAAAGATACCATTATTTGTTGTGTTTGAATTTCTGAAACACTAATAGCATGTTTTAACATTTTTCTTGAGTTTTCACCATTTAAGTGTCTATACATGATAATTTTTGCCCAATCAGGAGCTGATACAGTCATATTAGCAACTCCCAAAACTGTAAACTCAAGTGCCTTTTCAGATGAAAACGCTTCTATTAAATGTATTAGTCCAAACATCATTTCGTGATTACCGGTATTATCATCGAACACTCTGCATAAATCAACAATATCTTCTTCTTGCATTACTTCAAATAGGTTACACGAAATTTCTTCGAATTTTTCGATTTCTTCGTCAGTATTCAGCATGCGATTTTTATATAGTTCGTTTATTAACTTGTTCATATTTATGCCTTTCTATATTTAGTCGAAAGCAAGTATTTGCTAAATATCATTTTATTTTCAGTTAGGTACTGCTTAAAAATATCTATTTAAATTAATCCCTATTCTATACAAGAACCCCCACTGTATAAAAAATACAGTGAGGGTTAAATTTATCTATTAAAAACTATAAGCTTTTAAATTACTTTAGCTTCCATAGCTCCTCAGCATACTGAAGGATTGTTCTGTCTGATGAGAAGTGACCAGCGTTTGCTACGTTCTTTAGGCACTGCTTACCAAACTTGATTCTGTCGCTGTAGTTCTGGTTACATTCGATCTTCTTGTCTACATAAGACTGTAGGTCAAGCATGATGAAGTAATGGTCTGGAGCGTGCCAGTGAGTACCATCAAGTAAAGCTCTGTGTAGCTCTACAAAGCTACCCTCGCCCTGATGATCAACACCGTCTGAGAATGTACCATCAACTAGTGTGTCAATAGCTCTCTTGATCATTGGGTTAGAATCATAGATTGCTCTTGGGCAGTAAGCGTTTCTAGCCTTTAGATCCTCAATATCTTCAACTCTAGCACCGAAGATGTACTCGTTCTCTTCGCCAGCCTTCTGTGTAATCTCAACGTTAGCACCGTCGTAAGTACCAAGTGTAACAGCACCGTTTAGCATAAACTTCATGTTACCTGTACCAGATGCCTCTAGACCTGCTGTTGAAATCTGCTCTGAAATATCAGCAGCTGGGAAGATCTTCTCGCCGTAAGAAACGTTGTAGTTAGATACAAATACAACCTGTAGCTTATCCTTTGTATCTGGATCGTTGTTTACTAGCTTAGCAATCTCGTTGATATACTTGATGATAGCCTTAGCTCTTGCATAACCAGGAGCAGCCTTAGCACCAAAGATAAATGCTGTTGGGTTCCAGTTAGGTAGCTCGCCAGCCTTTAGCTTCTGGTAAATAGCAACGATTGAGAAAGCGTTGATTAGCTGTCTCTTGTACTCGTGTAGTCTCTTAACCTGTACATCAAAGATAAAGCTTGGGTCGATATATACGTTATCGTGCTTCTGGATGAAGTCAGATAGCTGCTTCTTCTTTAGGTCCTTAATAGCGTTGAACTCTTTTACAGTCTTGTCGTCGATCATATCGTTAAGCTTTGATAGCTTATCTAGATCCTTTAGCCAGCCTTTGCCAACCTTCTTTGTGATGAACTCAGAAAGCTCTGGGTTACATAGGCCTAGCCATCTACGCTGTGTAATACCGTTTGTCTTGTTCTGGAAACGCTCTGGATATACCTGATACCACTCTTTTAGAACGTCATCCTTTAGAATCTCTGTGTGAAGCCAAGCAACACCGTTTGTGTGTGTAGAAGCATAGATAGCAAGTCTAGCCATGTGAACTATGTCGTTATCGATGATTCTCATCTTGTAACGCATATCGCCATAGATGTTCTTCTGGTCGAAATCACGGTCCATATACTGCTGGATTCTCTCGATGTATGCATATACATTAGGAATAACGTCTTTCATTAGGTTGATATTCCACTTCTCAAGAGCTTCACCTAGAACTGTGTGGTTTGTATAGTTAAATGTCTTCTGAGCAATGTCGAATGCTGTTTCGAAGTCAACACCCTCTGCATCAAGAAGTCTGATAAGCTCTGGAATAGCGATTACTGGGTGTGTATCGTTTAGCTGAATAGCGTACTCGCTTGAGAACTTGCTGAAATCGTTACCAAACTTAGCCTTGTATCTCTTTAGAATGTTCTGTAGAGAAGCACTGCTGAAGAAATACTGCTGCTTTAGTCTTAGGACCTTACCCTCGTAACCATTGTCGTTAGGATATAGAACCTTAGAGATGTTCTCAGCTGCGTTCTTAGCCTGTACAGCGTTTGTGTAGTCGCAGTTGTTGAATGCTAGGAAGTCGAAGTCCTCTACAGCCTCAGCCTGCCATAGACGTAGTGTGTTGATATTCTCTGTGTCGTAGCCGATTACAGCCATGTCATAAGGTACAGCCTTTACAACCTCATCCTTAAATGTTACAAGAACAGTATCCTCTTCTCTACGGATACACCATGGGTCATCAAATCTCTGCCAATCGTCAGCAACCTCTACCTGTCTGCCGTCCTGAATTAGCTGCTTAAATAAGCCGTACTTATAACGGATACCGTAACCATCTAGTGGTACATCCTGTGTAGCAGCACTATCTAGGAAGCAAGCTGCTAGACGACCTAGACCACCGTTACCTAGAGCAGCGTCGTCGATCTCTTCAAAAGAGTTGATGTCAATACCCTTAGCAGCTAGTAGCTCCTTAACCTCGTCAAGAATGCCCATGCAGAAAAGGTTGTTGTACATCATACGACCCATTAGGAACTCTGCTGATAGGTAATAAGCTCTACGCTTGCTAGCGTGGTTAGCCTTAGCCTTTGTCCATCTGTCGCTGATTTCAGCCATCATTGCTTTACCTAGTACGTTGTGTAGCTCAGAAACTGAAAGCTCCTCTAGGTTTTTGCAATACTCGCTTTTGGCAATCTGGATTAGATTGCTCATCATCTTGTTTTCACTCATTGGTCATTTTCCTCCAGTCTACCATATGTTGTAGCCAAATTTTTTAATCTTGCCGCAAGCTCTTCTGTAAGAACTTCTGGCTTTATTCTCCAAACCCAGTTACCGCCAAGTGTAGACGGAATATTCATTCTGGCCTCTGTACCAAGTCCTAGAATATCCTGCATTTGAATAATTGCATATTTACTAACACTCTCGTAAGCAGTGCGTATAATACCCCAGTTGTAGCCTTCTTCTTCTGTTAGGTTACAATACTCTCTAGCAAAGTTTACATCTTCCTCTTTAGCAGTAGCAAACCAACCCATAATTGTGTCGTTATCGTGTGTACCACTGTAAACTACGCTATTTTCTGTGTATTTTGATGGTAGGTAGTCATTCTCTTCACCACTGTCAAAAGCAAACTCAAGCACCTTCATACCTGGGTAGCCAGAATCTGCAAGCAACTGAATAACACCAGGTGTTAATAGTCCAAGGTCTTCTGCAACGATTGGGAAATCTCCGATAGCTGCCTTCATCTTGTGGAAGAATTCAATACCAGGGCCTTCAAGCCATTCGCCACCGATAGCATTTTCAGCAGGGAATGGAATTGCATAGTAAGAGTCAAACGCTCTGAAGTGGTCGATTCTTACTATATCAAATAGGTTAGCTGCACTCTTAATGCGAGCAAACCACCACTTATAATCTGTTTCTTTTAGATACTCCCAGTTGTATAGTGGGTTACCCCATAGCTGACCTGTAGCTGAGAAGTAATCAGGTGGACAACCAGCAACACATACAGGCTGCTTGTCATCATCTAGCCAGAATACCTCAGAGTTTGCCCATGTATCAGCACTATCCATAGCAACATATATAGGCATATCACCCATAATCTGAATGCCAAGGCTGTTTACATATCCTCTAAAGTCTGCCCATTGTTTGTAGAAAATATACTGTACAAACTTCCAGAAGTCAATTTCAGGCTTTAGCTCTTTAGTATAGCTAGCAATTGCCTCAGGCTTACGAAGCTTAATGTCTTCGTCTTCCCACTCTGTCCATGCCTTCATATCGTTGTTCTTTTTAACAGCCATATAAAGAGCATAGTTTTCAATCCAATCGGCATTTTCTTTTACAAAAGCTTTGTAAGCCGGTGTGGACTTTTTAAAGTTTTTGTATGCACAACGTAAAACCTTAAACTTTGTTTCATAAATCTGTGCATAGTCAACCTCTTCAGGGTTTGAACCCCAAGCAAGACCTTCTACATCCTCTTTTGTTAGAAGACCTTCTTCGATTAGTAGGTCAATATCAATCATATAAGGGTTTCCAGCATAAGTAGAAAACGCCTGATATGGTGAATCACCGTAGCTTGTAGGACCTACAGGTAGAATTTGCCAAATTTTTTGACCTGCTGCTTTTAGAAAATCTGCAAAATCATAGGCAGCCTTACCAATAGTACCGTAGCCATAAGGTGATGGTAGTGAAGATATTGACATTAAAATTCCGGCACATCTTGACACGATCATCATCTCCATATTAAAATTTTTAAAAAAGATAATCTAAATTCCATTATAATCATTCCTCTACAGTTTAACATAGTTCGCCTTTTTTTACAATAGAATTTAAAAGATTTTATACAGTAATTTCCCTTTTTGCAAAAAAGAATTAACATTTTTTGAGAATATATAATTTGAATATTATGAATTATAACTAAATTTCGCTTAGTTCCTTATAAGCAAGATACATTGCATACGCTGACGCAAGCTCTCTTACTCTTTTTCTGGAGTTAGTTTTATTCTGTGCAAGCAACGCTTTTACAGCAAAATTCTTATTTGTTGTTGAAAATCCGATATACACCAAGCCAACAGGCTTTGTAGCAGTTCCACCAGTTGGTCCTGCAATACCTGTGGTAGAAATTGCTATATCGCTAGCAGAGAGTAACCTTACACCATTTGCCATTTGTATTGCAGTTTCTGCACTTACTGCACCTAAGGTATCGAGTGTATTTTTGTTTACTCCTAATACCTTGTTTTTTATATCATTAGAATATGAGCAAACGCCACAGTCAAAAACAGCAGACGAGCCAGAAACCTCGGTGATATTCTTGCTTATAAGTCCACCAGTACAGCTTTCGGCTGTAGCTATCTTCATATTATTTTCTACAAGTGCTTTTACAAGTAGCTTATTTATGTTGCAAAATTCAATTCCGTTTTCCTCAAGCTCCTTTAAAAAGCTTTCTTCGGTAATTGTTTGTATTGTATTTGCTGGTATATGATTTATCATCTTACCTGACCGTCACCACTTATTACATATTTCATAGATGTAAGCTCAGTTAATCCCATAGGACCTCTTGCATGTAGCTTTTGAGTAGAAATACCAATCTCTGCACCCATTCCGAACATTCCACCATCTGTAAAGCGAGTAGAAGCATTTACATAAACAGCAGAAGAATCAACCTGAGCTGTAAATTTATTTTGTGCAGTATAGTCGTTAGTTATGATAACCTCACTATGACCTGTTGAGTATTTTCTGATGTGTGCAATAGCGTCATCAAGTGAATCTACAACCTTGATTGCGATTTTAAGGTCAAGATATTCATTTGCCCAGTCATATTCCTCGGCATCAATTACACAATCACCAAGAATTTCTTTAGTTTTTTCACAGCCGTGAATTTCAACATTCTTTTCGTCAAGCTTAGCCTTTAAAGCCTTTAGTGCTGTATCTGCTATATCCTTATGTACAAGCACAGTTTCAAGTGCATTACAAACAGAAGGACGTTGTGTTTTACCATTATAAATAATGTTAACAGCCATATCTATATCTGCACTTTTATCAATTACTGCGTGGCAGTTACCAACACCTGTTTCGATTACAGGAACCTTTGAATTTTCTACAACTGCTTTAATCAAGCCTGCACCACCACGAGGGATAAGCACATCAAGGTATTCACTTAAGCCCATAAGCTCTATAGATGACTGTCTTGTTGTATCCTTAACAAGCTGAACACAATCAGCTGGTAAACCAACTGACTCAATAGCTTCTCTCATAACCTCTGAAATTACTGTGTTTGAGTATATAGCCTCTTTACCACCACGAAGAATTACAGCATTACCAGCCATTAAGCAAAGTGCAGCTGCGTCTGAGGTTACATTTGGTCTTGCCTCAAAGATAATACCAATAACACCCATTGGAACTCTTACCTTTTTAATCTCCATACCATTTTCTGCAACACTACCTGTAATGATTTGTCCGATAGGGTCATCAAAGTCTGCAACCTTACGCACACCCTGTGCCATACCTTCTATTCTTTCATCGGTAAGCTTTAGTCTGTCCAGTAAAGAGTCTGTAAGACCATTTTCTTTACCATTTTTAATATCAATATCATTCTGTGCAATAATTCTATCTTTATTAGCGATTAGTGCATCTGCAATAGCAATTAAAGCTTGTTTTTTCTGCTTGCCTGCAACAGCAAGCACACTAGCAGCTTCTTTTGCTTTTTGTCCCATTTTTTCCATTTCTGTCATAGTTAGGTACCTCCAAATATATTGTTAAGATTTTTAAACTTGTTTTTTAAGGTTTATTTTTTCACCTTACCTTTATATAACAATGGTTCAATATATGTTTTATACTTTTCTTGAGATTCTTCCTCTGACAAGCTATCGTCACCATTATTTATTATTTCTATCAACGCATCATCCACATAGTAAAAATTCAGCTTACCTTTTATAGGGAAAGGCTTTATAATTCGTACATCCGTTAATTGCCAAGCGTATAATTTACCACCTGCTAAATCACCATGCTCAAGACCAAATTTATGGTAATTTTCTGATGTTATTTCAATAACATCGTTTAATCCTACTATACATAAAGCGTGACCACTTATTGTGTTTATAATTTTTGGGTTAGCACTGCTGCAGATAAGTAAGTCGCCTCTGTAATCTGTTTTCCAGCTTCTGAACTCATACTTTTTTTCGCCACACATAATTAGGTGTGCGTAAGGATTTTTAATTGATATTGCTTTTATCTTAATCACCCCAATGCGAATTTTTCACAGAAAAATTTTAGCCGAGCTTAAAGTTTAGTCCCACCCTTTTTAACTGGAGGGAAGATTATTTTGCAATCAATTACTGCATAATTGGTTGCATTATTCAAACATTTTCTTTAGGTCCTCAAGGTCGTATGGAGTTTTTTGGTATACATAGTAGTTTAGCCAGTTTGTAAACAGCATTGTAGCGTTACTTCTCCATGTAAGTGGTGGAGTTGCCTGTGGGTCATCCTCTGGGAAATAATTATGTGGGATAGAAGGATTTATTCCCTTGTTTACATCTCTGAAATACTCAGTTGCAAGGGTGTTTCTGTCGTATTCACCGTGACCCATCAAGAAAAACTTTCTACCATCTTTACTGCACACAACTGCAACACCAGCCATTCTTGAGGTTGCAAGAATTTCAAGCTCTGGGTGCTTTGCAATTTCTTCTCGGTGTACACCTGTATAGCGTGAATGAGGCAATACAAATCTGTCGTCAAATCCACGCATTAATGGGTGGTTAGGGTTTAAAACTCTGTGCTGGAAAATACCACTTAGCTTATATCCCATCTCATATTTTGGGATACCATAATGGAAGTATAATCCAGCCTGAGCACCCCAACATATATGTAGTGTGGAGTAAACATTGTGTTTGCTCCATTCCATAATCTCTTTAAGCTCATCCCAATAGTCCACCTGCTCGTATTCAAGTAATTCAACAGGAGCACCTGTTATAATCATACCGTCAAAGCTTTGGTTTTTTATTTCGTCAAAGGTTTTATAGAATTTTGTTAAGTGCAAAGCCGATGTGTTTTTTGATTGATGTGTAGCCATTTGCAAAAGCTCAACATCTACCTGTAAAGGATTGTTACCAAGTAATCTTAACAGCTGAGTTTCTGTTTCGATTTTAGTAGGCATCAGATTAAGTATTACTATTTTTAAAGGTCTTATATCCTGTTTAATAGCAACATCCTCTGGCATTACAAATATATTTTCAGACTCCAACACTTTTATTGCAGGTAAATCTGCTTGTACCTTAATTGGCATAGCGTCAGCCTCCTTATTTCTAAACATTATTATTTATATTATAAATGTTATTAAGTTTATTTTCAACCGTAAATATTAACACTAATTTTTGCAAATATAAAGATTACAATTATAAATACTAGAATAAGTAAAATGTCATAAATTTAGTTAAGGTTATTTGTGTATATAACGAAATTTGTTAATTTTAATAATTGATTATTTACGCAAGAGTTTAAAAGTGGTAAAATTAAAAATGTATGTACCAACAAAGAGGTTAATTAATAAATAAAGAAAGGATTTGATTTATTTTGAGTAAAAAAAATATGCAGAAAAATATTTCTGCTCAGAAAAACTCATTAAAAAAGCGAAGTTTTTCTGATATGATTTTTGAGCAAAAATTTGTTATACTTGCATTTTTTGTTCCTTTTTTAATTATGGGTATTGCTTTTGCTCTTAACAAGGTTTATCCATTTGGTGAACAGCAAATACTTGTAACCGACTTTTGGCAACAGTATTATCCGTTTTTCTGTAACTTCCACGAAAAGCTACGAGAAGGCTCATCTATGCTATGGTCTTGGGGTACAGGCTTGGGTACTAATTATATAGCACTTATAGCTTATTATCTTGCAAGCCCATTAAACCTATTGCTTTTCTTTGTACCTGCTGAATTTTTAAGAGAAGCACTTACAGTTTCTCTTATGATAAAGGTAGGCTGTGCAGGAATGTTTACAGCTATGTTCTTAAGAAAGGTGTTTAAGAAAAATAATATATCTATTGTAATGTTCTCAATGCTGTTTGCATTGTCTGCATACACAATGGGTTATTACTGGAACATAATTTGGTTTGATGCCTTTGCGTTATTCCCACTGACTGTTTTAGGAACATATTGCTTGCTTGTAGAGGGTAAGTACAAAACCTATGTGGTTGCACTTGCTCTTACAGTGCTTACAAACTACTACATTGGCTTCTTTGTTTGTATCTTTACTGTAATTATGTTTATTGCAGTTATGGTAATTTCAAGACCAGGCTGGAAGGTATTCTTCCAAAAATTCGTTACAATAGGTATATTCTCGGTTATGGCACTTGCTATTGCTTCTATATTTATGTCGCCTGCTGTATTTGCTTTACAGAATACACACGGTATCGAGAATGCTATTCCAAAGTTTAACGAAATTTACGACTGGAAGTATGACGGAAATGTTCTACAATATATATCAGATATTCTAGGCAATCTTATTTCATTTACAAAGCCAACTGATAAAGAGGGCTTACCTAATATTTATTGTGGATTTATCTGTGTGTTGTTGTCTTCATTCTATTTTAGATGTAACAAAATCTCTTTTAGAGAAAAGGTTGTTAGTGCAGTTGTACTTATATTCTTTATGATATGCTGTATCTACAAGCTACCAAACTTTATAATTCACGGTTTCCACCTACCAAATATGTTACCTTATAGATTCTCGTTCTTAATCAGCTTTGTGTTGATTGTAATGGCATATAGAGCATTCTTGTTAATTGATAAGATAAACTTCAGTGATATATTTATAATGGCAATTACAGCTGTTGTATTTATTCTATTTGCTTATGTTGGTCCACAAACAGTTGATACTTCGGGCAATGTTGTAACAAAAACAGCAGTTATTGGTTCAGCTATTATCGCAACAGTATATATTGGTGTGCTTGCATTGCAAAATGTTAAGATATTGCCAAAGCAGGTTGCGGCAGCTGGTATATTTATTGCTATGCTTGTCGAGATTTATGCTGGTGCGTTAATTGGTGTAGAAACTGTTCGTGTTACTTCTCGTGACGGTTACCCAGACCAAAACGAGGCTATACAAGCACTAAAATCTAACATTGTTAAAAACGAAAAAGACGATTTCTATCGTATGGAAATGCAAGCGTACTATACAATTAATGACTCAAGTATTTATGGTTACAAGGGAGTTTCGTTATTCTCGTCAACTGTAAATGAGTCTATTACAAACTTTGTAAGTGGTATGGGTATGATAGGCTGGGACGCAGGTAACAGATATTATTACAGCGAGACATCACCACTAACTAATGCATTTTTAAATATTAAGTATCTACTAGGCAGACGCACAACTGCTGCTGACACATTAAACTGGACCTTGCTTGAGCAAAAGGACGGAGCAAGCTCCTACAAAAATAATAATCCACTACCATTTGCGTTTATGACTAATTCAGAGATAAAGAATTTCAATTATGAATATGATGTAAATGGTTCATTGATACAATCTCCGTTTGATGCACAGAACAGCTTGTTTATAAAATCAACAGGAATTAACAAAAATATCTTTACTCCACTTGAAGCACGACCAACCTCAAGTAGCAGTGATTTTAGTGTTTCAATTAACTCAAATACAAGCTACTATTGTAATGCAACAATGTCGGGTGGTACATTTACAGCAAGATATACTGTTAATGAGGATAACACTCCTGTTTACGCTTATACAAGCTGTGAAAACTGTACTAATAATAAGATAACAATTTCAGGTGGTTCAAGAATAAATACATCTTATGAAATAAGATTCCCTTATATTATTTCTCTTGGTGTGTTTAATAAGGGTGACGAAGTTACTCTTTCTATCCCTTATAATCAAGGTACTACCGGTAACTGTAACCTTTGGGTTTGCTCACTTGACCAAGAGCTTTTTGAGCAGGGTATAAGCACTTTAAATGATGAAACTTATAACATAACAGAATTTAAAACATCATCTATTACAGGTGAAATTACTGCTAAGCAAGATGGCACTATGTACACTTCTATTCCTTATGAGTCAGGCTGGACAGCATATGTAGATGGTAAAGAGGTTGAAATCAACCCTATAGCAAACAATGCTTTAGTTTCTGTTGATTTAACAGCTGGTAAGCATACTGTAACATTTAAGTATATTCCAAAGGGCTTTACAATATCAGCAATTGCTTGTATTTTCAGTATACTGATATTTGTGGCATTAATATTGTTTGAAACCTTCTATTTAAAGAAAAAGAAAAATCGTACATTATTAACACCACTAACAGATACAGAACTTGACAACATTGTGTTAGTAGATAACGAAGATGAAGATTCAAAAAAATCAGCTACTAAAAAAACTGGTATAAAAACTCAAAAACATTAAAGCTATTGCCGACTACTCTGTTTAAAGCTGAGTAGTCGGTAGTTTTTTACTCGATTAACTATTATAAAATCAAAATCGTGCCATAAAACAACATTACAACGAAATAAAAATATAAAACCTTTATAATTTTTTATTCAAAAATACATTGCTATACTGATTTTTTTGTGTAAGTTTACTTTTCATAAGCAAAAATAAACAAAAATTCTTTATCAAAATATATGGTTCAAATTTAATAATGGTCTTGATTTTATGTTGATTTCATAGTAGTATAAATATGGGTAACTTAATGGTTTAACATACCTGAAGAAAAAGGAGGAAAAATTCAATGAAGACATTGAAAAAAGTGACAACACTAATGCTAACAGCTTCTTTAGTGATGTCAATGGGTGTAACAGGCGTTGCTGCTGCAGAAGTGCCTGTTAACGATTCAACAGCTTCAGCAAAAGAATCTGGCTCTACCCTAGCCAAATATTATTCAACAAATGCTGCAGGTTTTGGTGCAAACAAAACAATTACTGTAGATGGAGATATCTCAGATTGGGATAGCTCAATGATTATTGCACAAGGTACTGCAAACGATGACCCTAGAGTATATCGTCCAAACTCAATGTATGAGGTACCAATCGATATGTATGCTATGTATGGTGCATACGATAACGAGAATGTATACCTAATGTGGGAAATGACAAACGTTCAGGATATGGTTGCTCCTAGTGACGATTATCCTCTATCACAGGGCGTTTTGTTCCAGACAATGAATGTACCTTTCTTTATCGCAATCGACACAGGTAAAAGCGATGCTATTGGTAATAAGGGTGCACTTATTGGTGGTGGTACTATTTGGGATTCAGGTATCACAATTGATAAAAGCTTTAACAGACTGATTGCTATTTCTACAAACGGAGCTAATGGTCCTTTTGTTTATGAAGGTGATAGTACAGGTCTTAACCCTGTAGAAGTTAGTGCAAGAGCAGAAACAGGTATTCAGTTCGATTACGGTCTAGGTATCCTAAGCAAGAATGTTTATGGTATCGACAAGGCTTATGGTACAAATAACAACCGTGTAATCGGTGATATGTGTAACGAGTCTGCTGCTTGGGTAGACTTCAACTCAATGGGTCACAAGACCGACTCGATGGACTTCCATTACGAGATGGCTATTCCACTAAAGACACTAGGTATTACAGTTGATGATATTAAAAACAGTGGTATCGGTGTAATGAATATTGCTACAATGGGTAAGTCTGGTATGGACTGCCTACCATACGACTTAGCAATGAATGATCAGGCTGATCTTGATGATGCTGCTGGTTCACAGGAATTCAACAGCTTCGAGAAGAGTGACGAAGACAACATCACAGTTCCTTTCGCAAGAATTGGTAACGGTTCAACAAACCCAACAAACCCAACAGATCCAACAGATCCAACAGATCCAACAGACCCAACAGACCCAACAGCTCCAACACAGCCTGTTGTAGATGTTACAGGTCAAAAGCAGGTTACAGTAAGTGAAGGTGATACTGTAACATTTACTGTTGATACAACAACAGCTAGCAAGATTGGTGCTTACAGAATCACAACAAACTATGACGCAAGTGCGTTCACAGTAGATGGTGTTACTACACTAGCTTCAAGTGGTTCAGGTACAGAAGTAGTTAACACAGATGTAGCTGGTCAGGTTAAATCTGCAGTTCTAGCTCCAGCAACTGCTTACACAGCAGCTAATGGCACTACACTACAGACAGTTACACTAAAGGCTACACAGGCTGGTACATTCACTATTACTTACACAATTGATGAAATGATTGATGACAACGAGAATGATCTTGTTGTAGATTATAAGCCAGTAAGTGGAGTTACTGTTACAGAAAAAGCAACAGTTGGTGGTACAGGTCCAATCGATCCAACAGATCCAACAGACCCAACAGATCCAATACCTGCAGATTTAACAGAAACTAAGAAGGTTACTGTTCACGAGGGTGACCTTGTAAATATGTGGGTAGAGGTTGAGCTTCCTAGCGGTGAAACTGATGCTGCTGGTTGGACAATCGATATGTATTATGACACTACAATCTTTGCTCCAAACAAAAACTTTGCTGGTGGCAAAGGCTACGCTTTAGGTGCATTAGTTGACAAGGCTATCGCAGGTGATACTACAGTTACTTACCCAGGCTCAAGTGGTCTAACATCAGGTGAGTTTAAAGATGGCGAAGTAAGTATCACAGAGGTTAACCCAGATGGTCTAGGCTTCAATGGTAAAAACACAAAGGTTGTATGTATTCAGCTAGAGGCTATTGCAGATGGTACAACATCTATCGGTTACCTAATGAGAGAACTAGTAGGTGTAGTAAATGGAACATTTAATGAAGATGTATTCTTGAATCCAGAGACACACCAGCCAGTAAATGGTGTTAAGTTTGCTCTAAAGGACAGCGTTGTTTGCAACCACACTGAGCCTACATCAGACATCAAGATTTTTGGTGATATCGATCTAGAGCTTTCAGCATCAGAAACTGAAAACGTTTATATTGGTAGCATTGACCTTCAGGCTGGCACATACTCATTCAAGATAAATGAGGCTGGCACAGAACTAGGCTTTAACAAGACATACAACGATGTATGTAATGGTATTAAGTATTCATCATCATACAAGGCTTATAGTGTTCTTAATGCTACAGGTGGTAGATATACATTTAC
>JAZSEI010000141.1:0-10800 GCA_045531635.1 Acutalibacteraceae bacterium | reverse complement strand
TCCGCCTTCCGTTACCAGCCCCAAAAAATCCCGACTACATAGCGTAGTCGGGATTTTTGTTTTATATTTTATTGCTCAACAAGCTTTACTGTTACTTTTGAATCTTCTATTGTGGTACCCTCGCTGTCAGTATAGCCTCTGAAGTTAAGCACCAGAGTATCTGGCTGTTGTGATAACTTATATACAAATACATTGGCATAATAATCATCATCAATCAAAACATAAAAGTCAAGTATTTGAGATTCTTCGCCAGATTCATTGTTATATTCACCTAAAGGAAATTCGCATTTTAAATAATAGTCTTTGATTATATCTACAATTTCCTGCTTATCATAGCTGTCTACATAAATATAAACACTACTTATCTTGTATTCGCAGTCATCCAGCAAATCATCAACATTACTGCTATTGCTATATTTACTTATATCATAGTTAAGAGAAGCAGTTTTTATTTTAACATTCTCTGGTAAACCATATTGCTCAGTCAAACGCTTGCTCAGCTTATCATTTAAATGATTTACCATACTAAATATATCGTAAAAGCTAGTGCCAGATACTTCTGTTCTGTCTTCACTTAGCTCTACGTAAAAGCTATCATCTAAAAGTGGAGTTTTTACACTATAGCTGTTATAGACAGCATCATTTTCAAGTATCTCCATATCTTCAAAATGCTCTTCTCCAAATTCATCTTTTAGATAATTTTCAATTACTATTTTATCACTTTTAAAGTTACTAGCTATTTCTATTTTGTCAATCGCCATATATATAAGTGATGGAACAAGTGTTACAACTATAACTCCTATAATTGTACATTTTGTAATCTGTTTACATTTTTTAGTAAGTGTTTTATATCGTTTGATTAAATATATAATCTGAAAAATTAAAGCTACAGGATAAATCGGTAAAACTGAACAGGTAATAAGAACCAGAAGCAACGCTTCAAAGCCGTAAATCATATACGAACTTGAAAACAAACCAAAGTTCATACCAAGAGCAGAAAAATATCCCATAAGCAAATATGGTAAAAAGCTTAGCAAAAATAATATAAACAGCTTACTTACTTTCTTTTTACCAGCAGGCTCTGTAGGTTGATTTTCTGATTCCCCTACCCTGTCTAGTTTATTTTCTGCTCTGACTGCCTTGTCGATTAAGTAATATATCGGGTACACTATAGCAAATATACTAATAAGCATATATCGCACATCACCACTTAGCCATGCTTCTTCCCAAAAGCCTACAACAGGCTCTAAAATGTTAAATATATCAAAACTATTACTTTCAATACTTTTTGTAATACAGTTTATTAGTCCCAGTACCAAAAACACAGCATAAGGAACTAAAGAAAGTATCAGCAATATATTTTTTACGCCTATAAATTTCTTTTTCTCGGGATTTTTCCCCATAAAACCACTCCTTTATTAACTATCCAAAAACAATATTTTTGAAATTTTTGAATTTTTATAGATTATACCACAAAACAGCAAAACCACCAACATCAATGATGTAACCTGCTGGTTAAAATTCTGTAGCATTTTTTTAAAATGTAAATATTATGATATTGACTAAAAGTATAAACATATAAATTTAAGGTAAAAATACTATTGTAAGTTAATTACAATATATTTACGGAGTGTGAAAATAGTGAACATTAAGCGTGGCGATATTTTCTATGCAGATTTAAGTCCGGTTGTAGGCTCTGAGCAAGGAGGAATACGACCAGTACTGATTGTGCAGAATGATGTTGGTAATAAATTCAGCCCAACAGTAATAGCAGCAGCAATTACAAGCCAGCAAGCAAAGGCAAAGCTACCTACACATATTCAGCTTGGAGCACAAAATTGTGGGCTTTTAAAAGATTCGGTAGTGCTTTTAGAGCAAATTAGAACCATAGATAAAAAACGACTAAAGGAAAAAATGGGTTGTTTAAGCCCTCAAGCTATGATACAGGTAAACAAGGCTATAACTATAAGCTTTGGATTAGTTACCCAACAGCATTTAGCACAAGCTACATAAGTAGCGTAAAAAGCCAGCCTTAATACGGGCTGGCTTTTTGTATGCAATAAATTTAGTCAAATTTCTGTACATAACAAAACATTATATTAATAATTGACAATATATGCAATATCATTTATCATTTATTTACTAAATATATTTTATTAATAAATTTAAGGAGGTTGTAAGCTATGCAGATTGTATTACTTACAGCGTTAGGTGTAGGTGGAGCATCAGTTATTGGTGCGTTACTAGGCTTTATATTTAAAGAAGTCAGCCACAAATTCAGCGACATTGTACTTTCATTTGCTGCAGGTGTAATGCTTGCCGCTGCTGTTATAGGACTTATACTGCCGTCACTTGAGTATGGTGGTAAGCTTCCACTTTTGGTTACAATAGCAGGTATATTTTGTGGTGCCGTATGTGTTAATTTAATTGATAAGCTAGTACCACATTTACATAGAATTACAGGAATAGACCAAGAAGCACATCCAAATAAAACAGAACAGCTTAATAAAGTATTGCTTTTTGTTATTGCCATTGCAATACATAATCTTCCAGAGGGTATTGCAGCAGGTGTTGGCTTTGGAACAGGCAACACAGCCGAGGCTTTGACAATTGCAGGTGGTATTGCACTTCAAAATATTCCTGAGGGTATGGTTATAATAGGCCCTATGATTGCAACAGGAATGAGCCATAAGCGAACCTTTTTGATTGCAATAGTTACTGGCATTGTTGAGGTTATTGGTACATTACTAGGTTACTTTGCTGTAAGCATTTCTGCCACTGTGCTACCATTTGCGTTAGCATTTGCAGGTGGTACTATGCTATATGTTATAAGTGATGAAATGATACCAGAAACACATTCTCATGGCTGTGAGCGTGGTGCTACATTTTCATTGCTTATCGGCTTTTGCCTAATGCTAGCTTTTGATATTCTTCTAGGTTAATTAGAATAAAATCCAAATTATAAAATCGGTAATGTGTTGGCTTATACTAAACACCGTTTAAAATTAGTAAAAGAATTTCGAGCAGATTTTGAGCTGAACGAATACTGACCCACAGCAAGGCTGTCGCCTTGCGAGGACGCAGTATGAAGTACAGTGCAAAATATACCGAAAGGATTTCTATATTTTAAATAGTGTTTAGTATTAGCTTTGACATATTACCGATTTAGTTTTATAATGAATACAGCTGTTGAAATTCAACAAAACACAAATATATTTTGTAAAGTAATTTTAAAAGGAGATATAATTATGAAAATTGCAGTAACATACCAAAACGGTAATATCTTTCAGCATTTTGGCCATACAGAGCAATTCAAGCTTTATGAGGTAGAAAACAACACTATTATCAACACTGAGGTTATTAACACTAATGGTAGTGGTCACGGTGCTTTGGCAAGCTTTTTATCTGCTAACGCAGTAGATGTTCTTATTTGTGGTGGTATAGGTGCCGGTGCACAAAACGCTTTAGCTATGGCTGGCATAAAGCTATACGGTGGCGTTAGTGGCAGTGCTGATAAGGCTGTTGAGGCACTTCTTGCAAACACTCTTATTTTTAATCCAAATGTAAAGTGTAACCATCACGACCACGATCACGGCAGTGAGGGTCATACCTGTGGTAGCCATGGCTGTGGTAAAGGTAGCTGTGGAAGTCATTAATATCTAAAAAACAAATCACCTTATAGCCTATGATAAAAACTAAGCTATAAGGTGATTTTATTATAATAACGATATTATAAAATCTGCTAAAAGTGCTGTACCTGACGCTGAAAGTGCAACTATAATTAATGGCAAGTTAAAATATGCAAGCAAAACTGCAACAATTGTTCCTGCAACTGATGTTACAACATCACCTGTACAATAAAAGATAGCAGGTATTGTCATTGCACTTAAAACTGCATAAGGTATATAGTGTAGCAAGCTTTTAAAAAATCTTGATTTTATCTTTTTTCTAAACAGCGTAAAAGGAATCATTCTTATAAGATATGTAACCAATGCCATAACAGCTATATATACTACAATGCTCATTCTTCATTCTCCTTATCCTCTACAGGGAATATAACAGCACCTAATGCTGACGCCACCAACGCACTAATTATTATTGCAAAGCCACTAGATAATGCTGGCAAGAAATACTTAAACAATATACTGCAAAGTGCCGCTACCGATACAACAAACAATACACTCTTTTGCTTTCTTGACGGTGGTACTATTATCGCTATAAACATACCGTACAAAACTATACCCATTGCATTTGTTATAGCTGTTGGCAAAAACTCACCTGCTGCTGCACCTATTATTGTTCCACTAGTCCAACCAAGAAAAGCAATAAAAATAAGCCCATACATATAGGACGGTGTAAGTAAATTTGGTTGTGCAGAAGCTACTGCGAATATTTCATCTGTTATGCCATACGACGCTACCAAGCGTTTGGGTGTAGTAAATGATTTATCAAGTTTTTGCGACAGCGACAACGACATTAACGAATACCTTATATTAATTATCAGTTGGGTTAATATCATCTCTAGCAAGGTGCCACACGACGCTATTATAGCCACGCCTGCCACCTGCCCTGCCGATGTAAGATTAGTAACAGAAATTAATGCTGCTGATAAAATAGATAGTCCAGACTTAACTGCAAGTATTCCAAATCCAAATGAAACCGACAGATACCCTAAAGCAATAGGTATGCCATGGTAAATTCCTTTTAAAAAATCAGATTTCAAAACATCATATCCTTCTAATAAAATACAGCTAGTATTTTAACATATTTTAACCTTGCTTGCAAATATCTGTTGGATTTCTTGCTAAAATTAAGATTAAAAAATTGCCAAAAACTTTTTTGAAATTTTTCGAAAAAAGTGTTGACTTTTTTTCAAAAACGTATATAATAAATAATGTTGTTGGTGAGCACAGCAACGAAAACAAAATAAAGATTGCGGAATTGTGTAAGGGTAGCACAGCAGACTCTGACTCTGTTTGTCTGGGTTCGAATCCTAGTTCCGCAGCCATAAGTCTTTAATCACTTAGTGATTAAAGGCTTTTTTCTTTACCTTTATCCTGCCACTACTAAAAACAAAAAACTAATTCAATTAAAAGTGTTGACATTTTTTTCAAAAACATATATAATATGTATTGTTGCTGAAAATCACAGCAACCACAATAAAATAAAGATTGCGGAATTGTGTAAGGGTAGCACAGCAGACTCTGACTCTGTTTGTCTGGGTTCGAATCCTAGTTCCGCAGCCAAAAGCCTTTAATCACTTAGTGATTAAAGGCTTTTTTCTTTGCCTCTACCCTGCTACACTAAATATAATTTTTTACCTAAACGATATCGAGCAATATTTCGGTAAAAATTTTATTTATATGGAGTTCAATATCATAACAAAATCTGTGCTACACCATATTTTTGCCTCCTTTAACAGATATATTTAAACTTAATCATTATATTTTTAATCTAAAACGATACAACTTTAACAACAAACATTATGTTTTTAATTTAATTCATTGTGAATTTAACACTAAACGAAAATAATTTAATGTTTTTCGATAAAAATGTGTTGACAAACATTAAATAAGGTGTTATACTAACATCATCAAAGCTGGCAATGATTAAAAAACAAAAAACATTAAAAACTAAATTTAAATTTATGGAGGCAAACAAAATGAAATTTTTAAACAAACTAACAATGGTATTAGCAAAAATATGCGAAATTGGACACTGGATATTAGCAGGATCCTCAGCAGTAATAAGTTTAACTTCTATTTTCTTAAAAAATGAATTCAGTTCAATGGTATCAAATTTTGCAAATAGTAGTGATTTTCAAGCATACGGCTTAGAAATTACCCCTTTTACAGCCACAGGCGAGGTTAACACAATAGCCGTTACACTCTTTTTCGTAGCAGCTACTATTTCATTTATTCTTATGGCTATGGTGTTCCGAAATATTAATCTGATTTTGAAAACTATAAACGGTAAAAATAAGCACACAACAAGTACTTCACCATTCCAGAAGGATGTTATCCGTATGGTTAAAGAAATCGGTATGTTCTCTATGGCTATTCCTGTTGTCGGATTTTTATTCAGCACTATTATTACTGCTATATCTATAATAAGCGGTGTAGGTGGCGGAGAAGTCGCTATTAACCTTGACGGCTTCGCTTTAGGTCTTATCTGTTTATCTTTATCAAATGTTTTCACCTATGGTGCAAGTCTTGAAAACGATGTTGACGGTTTAGTATAAAGGAGGGGTTTAATTATGGGTAAAATTGTTCTTAGATTAGACAGAATGATGGTAGAAAGAAAAATCTCTCTTAACGAGCTTGCTGAAAAGGTAGGAATTTCTAATGTTAATCTTTCGAAAATAAAAAACAACAAGGTTACTGCTATTCGATTTTCTACCCTTGCTGCAATTTGCGAGGTGCTTGAATGTGAAGCAGGAGATATACTTGAATTCGAGAAGGACTAAGAAGCTTAAAAGAATATTGCTAATTAATTAGAGGGTGGGTTATTTATATAATCTGCCCTCTTTTTATTTTACTATAAGAGTAACAAAAGCCCCCTACCCTATCGGTAGAGAGCTTTTGTTTATTATATCATATTAAATTATTCAAGCTCGAATGCACCTGTGTAAAGCTGATAATACTTACCACGCTGTTTAATTAGCTCATCGTGACTGCCACGCTCAATTATTCTACCCTGCTCTAAAACAATAATTACATCACTGTTTTTAACTGTAGATAATCTGTGTGCAATTACAAATACTGTTCTGCCATGCATTAGCTTATCCATACCAGACTGTACTATTGCCTCTGTACGAGTATCAATTGATGAGGTTGCTTCGTCCAGAATCATTACAGGTGGGTCTGCAACTGCTGCTCGTGCAATTGATATTAACTGCTTTTGTCCCTGAGATAGTCTGCCACCGTCACCACTTATTACTGTATTGTAGCCGTCTGGCAACATTCTTATAAACTCGTCAGCATTTGCAAGCTTTGCTGCTGCTATTACCTCTTCGTCAGTTGCGTCTAGCTTACCATAGCGTATATTCTCCATAATTGTACCTGTAAATAAATTTACATCCTGAAGTACAATACCAAGAGAATGTCTTAAATCGACCTTATTAATTTTATTGATATTAATACCGTCATATCTGATTTTACCGTCTGCAATATCATAAAATCTATTAATAAGATTTGTAATAGTTGTTTTACCTGCACCAGTAGAACCTACAAAGGCTATCTTCTGACCAGGCTTTGCATAAAGCTTTATATCATGTAGCACCATTTTTTCTGGTACATAAGCAAAGTCTACCTCGTCAAATACAACCTCACCACGCATTGGTGTGTAGGTAATTGTACCATCACTGTGTGGGTGCTTCCACGCCCAAGTACCTGTGCGTTCTTTACACTCTGTTATTTTATCACCGTCTATTTTTGCTCTTACAAGTGTTACATAGCCATTATTTACCTCTGGCTCTGCGTCCATAAGGTCAAATACTCGCTTTGCACCTGCAAGTGCCATAATTACCATATTAATCTGCTGTGCAACCTGTGTAATAGGGTGCATAAAGCTACGGCTAAGAGTAAGGAATGACGCAATTGTACCAAGTGCAAAGGCACCTGTTTTAATTGCAATAAACGCACCAGCTACTGCAACAATTACATAAAGCATATAGCCTAGGTTACCCATCATAGGCATTAGTGAGTTTGCAAAGCTGTTTGCTTTATACGCATTTTCTGCTAAATGCTCGTTCTTTTTGTCAAACTCCTCTTTAGTTTTATCCTCGTGACAAAATACCTTTACAACCTTTTGACCGTTTATCATTTCTTCGATAAAGCCATTTACATCACCTAATGATTCCTGTTGTGCCACAAAGTATTTACCACTGTTACCTGTAACAAAGTTTGTAACAAACATCATTAATCCGATAAACACAATTACAACCAAGGTTAATTGCCAACTCATTACAAGCATAGTAACAAGTATTGATACTATAGTTATAATTGACGAAAACATCTGTGGCATACTTTGAGAAAGCATTTGTCTTAGTGTATCTGTGTCGTTTGTATAGTGCGACATTATATCGCCGTGAGTATGTGTGTCGAAATAATTTACAGGTAGCTTCTGCATTTTTTCGAACATATCGTCACGAATTTCTTTTAATATTTTCTGGCTCATTACAGCCATTAATCTGTTATACAAATATGATGAAACAGTACCAACCAAAAATATAACACACATAATAAGTATTAATCTTAACAAGCCTGTAAATACAGGGTTTGGCATTGCAAGTATAGGCATAATGTAATCATCAATAAGAATCTGTAAAAATACTGACGAAACTACAGTTGTAAGAGAGCTTAATATAATACATACTGCAACTACTATAAGTGTAAGCTTATGATTAGCCATATAAGACAGCAAACGCTTAAAAGATTTCATATCAGGCTTTTGCCCTGGTATTCTTACACCCTTTGGTGGGCGTGAATGTGAAACGCTTTTTGCACTCATTATAATTCAGCTCCTTTCATCTGAGAATAATATACCTCGCTGTAAATTTCGTTTGACTCTAACAGCTGACTATGTGTACCAACAGCGTCTATACAGCCATTGTTCATCACAATAATCTTATCTGCATCCTGTACTGATGAAATACGCTGTGCAATGATAAGCTTTGTAGTGTTTGGTATCTCTTGCATAAATGCCTGACGGATGAGTGCGTCTGTTTTAGTATCAACAGCACTTGTTGAGTCATCAAGAATAATTACCTTTGGCTTTTTAAGTAAAGCTCGTGCAATACATAATCTTTGCTTTTGTCCACCAGAAACATTAGTACCACCCTGCTCGATGTAAGTATCGTACTGCTGTGGGAAAGACTCTACAAAGTCGTGTGCCTGAGCAAGCTTACAAGCGTGTATAATTTCTTCATCTGTTGCGTCTTGATTACCCCAACGCAAATTTTCTTTAATTGTACCAGAAAATAGCACATTTTTCTGTAGAACAACTGCAACAGAGTTACGCAATGTATCAAGGTCATAATCCTTAACATCTACATTACCAACCTTAACCGAGCCTGTGCTTACATCATATAATCTTGAAATAAGCTGTACAAGGCTTGATTTTGAAGAACCTGTGCCACCTATAATACCAATAGTTTCACCTGATTTAATATTAAGGTTGATATTCTTTAAGCAATAATTGTTACTGTCTTTTTTATAGCTGAAGTTTACATTCTCGAATGTAATACTACCGTCTGCAACCTCTTTAACTGGATTTTCTGGATTTGTAATATCGCTTTCTTCTTTTAAAATTTCTATAGCACGCTCTATTGACGCTCTAGAAATAGTAAGCATTACAATTACAATAGAGAACATCATAAGACTCATAAGAATTGAAGAAGCATAGGTAATAAGGCTCATAAGCTGGCCAGTTGTAAAACCTAGCTCTGGATTGTTACCTGAAGCAACTATAAGCTTTGCACCAAACCAAGAAATAAGAACAATACAGCCATAAGAACAAAAGCTCATAACAGGATTTGCTAATGCCATAAGCTTTTCTGCTTTTGCAAAATCGTTAAAAATCTCTGATGAAACATCTTTAAACTTTTTAGTTTCGTAATCCTCTCTTACAAAAGATTTTACAACTCGTATACCTCTAACATTTTCCTGAACAATATTATTAAGCTTATCGTAGGTTTTAAAAACTCTGTTAAATATTGGGTGAGCATTCTTTGTTAAAAATAGCATTGCAACACCTATAATAGGTACACAGGCTACATAAATCCACGCAAGCTGTGAGTTTATTTTAAATGATGCAACAATAGCCACAATAAGCATAATTGGTGCACGCACAGCCATTACCATTGACATTTGGTAAGCCATTTGAATATTACTAACATCAGTTGTAAGTCTTGTTACGATACTAGATGTAGAAAATTTGTCTATGTTTGAAAAAGAAAATTTCTGCACATTATAGAACATATCCTTACGCAGATTTTTAGCAAAGCCTGTTGCTGCCTTTGCAGAGGTTACACCACCTGCTATACCAAAGAATAAAGACAAAAAGCTTAAACCAACAAGTACCAAGCCTATTTTCCACACAACGCTTATATCGCCCTTATCTACACCATAGTCAATAAGATATGCCATATAATAAGGAATAAGCACCTCCATTATAACCTCTAACACCTTAAATATAGGAGTTATAATAGAAACCCATTTGTATTCTCTTACACTTTTTAATAGAGTAAACATATTCTCCTCCTGTTATAAATATTATAATAAATCCTTAAGATTATTACGCACCTTGTGACACACATTAAGAAAAACACGATATTCCTCGTCAGAAATACCCTTTACCATTTCTGTATCAAGCTCTTTTACACTTTCTAAAATTTTCTTATGAACACTTTCACCCAGTGGCGTTATTACAATTTGCTTTAGTCGGGCGTCGTGCTCAACTTCTAAACGCTTAATGTAACCGTTATTTTCCATGTGTTTAACTACAGCTGTAACTGCTGAACGGGTAATGTAAAATTCTCGCTCAATATCACGCTGATACACATTCTCGTCTTTATGCTCACAAAGGTAACCAAGCACCCAACCATGCATAAATGTGCAATTATCAACATCAAGCTTTTTACCCTGTTGTACTGTTGCACGCATCATCAGATTATTTACAGATCTTAACACAGGGCCAAGCTCTGTAGCGTTTTCTACATCAAAAGCCAATTTTGCACCCCCTTTTATAATGTTTAAAATAAAACAGTTCAACTAAAAACTGTTTAATAATAAACAAATT
>JAZSEI010000044.1:0-13367 GCA_045531635.1 Acutalibacteraceae bacterium | reverse complement strand
TATAAACTATAAAACCATAGTGTTATGCTATAAACCACCAGAGTGCAACTCTGACATAAAAACTCGAATTTATAGCTAACACTCCAATGCTTGTTACAGCTCACGAAAAATGTTAAAATATTAAGCAGGTGATATATATGCTTGATAATGATATACGAGAGCTTTTGTTTGATTATATAGACGAAAGCTATGGTAAGCTTAGAATATATGAGGAGATAAAAATAAGAAGCTCTATAGCAGATGTTGTTGTTGTGCTAGAGGATAAGCTGATTGGTATAGAAATAAAAAGTGATGGTGATACATACACAAGGCTACCATCACAGATAAAGGATTATAACCACTTTTTTGATTATAATTATATAGCTGTAGGTGCAACCCATAAAAAGCAGGTGCATAAGCATATACCAGAGCATTGGGGGATTTTAACTGTTGTAGAAAAAGATAATGGTTATTGTATAGAAATGCTAAGACCATCAAAACCGACACCACGCTTAAAGGTAAGCTATCAGATAAAGCTTTTATGGCGATTAGAGCTTGATAATATTTTAAATAAAAACAATTTGCCAAAATATAAACAAAAAAGTAAACGCTTTGTACAGTTAAAGCTTTTAGAAAAGCTTACACCCGAAAAGCTAAAGCTGGAAATTTGCGATGAGCTTTTTGAGCGTGATTACACTATGCTTTATTAAATAAATTGTTAATTTTAACTTAATGGGTTATAATCACTTTACAAATTAAGCTAAGATGTTATAATCTTATTAGTGCATATATAATACTAAACACCATTTAAAATACAAAAATCTTTTACCGATTTTAAAAACGGTGTTTAGTATAAAAGTGTGTTTATATAGGAGGAAAGTAAAATGGATAATAATGAAAAAGTAAACCATAGCAAACCAACAGATAAAAATACAGTTATAAAGGCTGTAATTGGAATTGCTATATTGGTTGCAGTAGTAGGCTTGATAGTAGGTGCTACAAAAGGCTGTAATAAAGATACAGCAGAAAATACAAAGCCTGTTAAAACAGAAATTGCAACAGACGCAGAGGGTACACCTACAGTTATACAGGGTACAGCACCAAACGGTACTTTAATTGAAAATAGTACATACCCTGACGGAACAGAGGTAGAGTTTGCTACAACACCACAAGGTGAATATGCTACAGAGCCAGATGGTTCTTACATAATCAATTATATAGAATCAACTCTTGTGCCTGAAGAAAATAACAATAATTCAAACAACACAAATAACAACAATAATTCAAATACTCAGAATAACAATAATACAAATAATAATCAAAGTAATTCAAACGATAAAACACAGGCTGGTACACAAAGCACTAAGCCAAACAGCTCTACAGATAAAAAACCAAACGCAACAAATCCAAACGCTACAAAGCCAAACAGCTCTACAGATAAAAAACCAGAAGCTACAAAGCCAAATGGCTCACAGAATACTACACCACAAAAGCCACAGGCACCAACAAATAATAATAACAACAATAATAACACAAAGCCTGATACACCAACAACTAATGGTGACGCAAATGTGGATATAAATGCTGGTGCATATAATGTAGGTGATAAAATTAAGGTTTCTTATTATTTACAGTCAAATGTAAAGTTCTGTGGTATTCAGTGTAATGTAAATTACGATTCTACAGCATTAAAGGTTGACGCAAATAGTATAGATATATCTAACCTTGCAGGTCCTATGAGTAACGCTGCCCCAGAAAATCAAATAAGATTTTTAGCTTCGGCACCTACTGCAGTAAATGATTTTACAACAAAAAAGCTTTTGTTCTCTTGTGAATTTGAGGTTTTAAAAACAACTAATGGCGATGTAACAATTAATGTAGTAGATATTCTTGATAATGATGTGCTTAGCATTCCAAACGATCAGTATACAATTACAGCCAAGGTTGAAAAGCTTTAATAATTATTTAAAAATTTAATCATAATCAAAAAACGTCCACTCTATCAATCGGTAGAGTGGAATTTTTATGTTGTTTTTTTATGGAAACTTTATCTTCATAAAAAACAAATGCAACGCCATAATAATCGGAGTTGCATTTGTTGGGATTGCTTTTCTGTTTTACATACAGTCTATATTAATTATTATCTCGTTGTTTTGAGGCATTGTAAACTCAAAGAAATGCTCGTTGTCTGATAGACCAAAAACATCTGGGTTTTCGCTTACCTTTACATCAATAGTATTTCCGTTTGTGTCTGTAACATTGATTGTATTAGGGATAGCGTTTGTGATTACAAAGCCTATTGTTTCGCCTGTTTTATATTGGTTACTGCTTACATTAAGCTTTTTCATACTGCTGTTTACAAAATCTACATCGGAATTTTCTGGGCCGTTAAAGTTAATTGTAGCCTTGTGGCGATCAGAGCTGTCACGCTGTGTAGTAACCGAGATGTTTACATTTTCGTTTGGCATAATAAAGCTTATTTCTGTACCGTTTGTTTTTACCAAAGGTATTTGCTTTGAACTAGTGTAAACATCAATTTCAGAAACAAAGTAGCCTGGTTTAGCTGTAATGTCTATTGTAACAGTATTGCCCTCTTTAAATGTCATAGATGTGCTGTTTTCCCATGCAGTTGCATTGTCGCCTGCTAGGTTTACACAATTTAAGTTAGTGAATTTATGAACACTGTTGCTGTCGTTGTTAATACTTACAAAATGTCCGTTGATAATTGTTGGGGTTATTGTTATGTCACAATCTGGCATTATGAATGAGAAGATATTCTCGGTAGGCTTGATTTTTCTGTTTGTTGATTCAGTTACATCAAGATTTATTATATTTCCGTTAGCGTCTGTTACAGTAATGCCTGTGCAGATTTTACCATTATCAGGGATAACACTTACAGATACTACATCGCCACTTTTATGTGTTTTAGTTGAAATAAAATCGTAGCTTGTAAACTGCATTAAAGATTCTGTGCCGTTGCTGTTAAGAGTAACGTTGTGGTTGCATAGGTTAGGGTCTTCTTTAGTGAAGTTTACCTCAAAGGTAGCGTCTTGGCAAGGAATAGGTAGTATAAACTCTTGGTACCCATCTTTGTCTGTTGTTCTGCAAGAAAGAATCTCTTGTGATGATAGAACTACATTACCGTTTGAATCCTTTTGTGAGTCCAATAGAACATCTAGAGTTTCGCCGTACTGGTTTTTAATTACTATAGATTCAACTGTGCTACCCTTGTTTGGCTTAACCTTTAGTGTCATAACATCGCCACAATTCATAGTAGCAGAACTATTTTTACTTATTGTTTTACTGCCTGATGTTACAAATGCATCACCATTGCCGTTAGCTTCGTTAGCCTTTACATTTAGTGCCATTTTTGGTGCACCCTTTAGCATTACATAAGCCTCTTTATCTCTTAGAGAATCTCCTGCCTTGTCGCTGTTGTCGTAAATATTGTCTTCGCAGTCGATTTTTACCTCGTGGTTTTTACTTGAGTTCATAGGCATTGATGCGTTAAGCCACTTCATATCTGCGTCATCAGATGACCAGTCACCACAGTCGCAGTCCCAGTCTATATCTGTATTCATTAGCAAGAATGATCCGTCATCAAGCTTGCTTGTGTCTGAGCTTTCAGCCTTATTATTTAGATCTGGCAAATATACATTGTCGTAAATCAAGCCAAGCTCTTTTCTGATGTTTTTAATAAGGTTGTCAGAATCTTTGTAAGCCTTTTCGTTTGTTATTGGGTTAACCTGACTTTGTGAAGAAATCATATTAAGATTTGCAGGTGAGTAAGTACCCTTGGTTAAATTTAGGAAGTCAAGTGAAAAACAAGTTTCTTCGTTAATCATTATATTGTATTCTACTGTGTCTTGATATTTGAATCTTCTGTTGCTTTTTGTAGCGTTGTCATTCTTGTCGGTTGAGTTGCTGTTGCGTATTGCATACATATTGTTGCCCTCTTCACCAACAAGCTTAAACTGGTAGAAATACTGCTCGGCTGTAATTATATCTGACTTGAATGTTTTGTCATTTTGTTTTCTAAAGTCGTTCCAAGTAGAGTATAATGTAAAGTTAACATTTTTATATCCCTTATATGCTTCTGTGATTTTTTGGCTTGATTTATAATCACGAAGCTTAACCTTTGCTAGTGTGTCGTATGTACGCATAAATGAATTCATTTTGTTTTCGTATAGTGAGCACATCTGGTTTAAACCACGCTGTAGCTTTTTGTTTGCAAGCTCAAAATCGCTCCATAGCTTATCAATTTGCTTTTTAGCATCAGCAGATGATATTGATGAATCGCTGTTAATGCTTAAAGCCTTTATCTGTACAAAGTTTCTGTAGTTTTGAGTGTACATATATGCAAGGCTTGCTACTTCGTTAATGCCCAGCTTCATATAATCGTAAACATTGTTTTCGAAGCTTGTTTGTGTGATTATGAAGTTGTAAAGGTGGTTAAGGTATGTTTCATAGCCACCGTTGCTACCCCAATCGTCACAGTTGTTGCTCATATTTGGGTTTGTTGTGTCGTAGTTAGGGTTATATGGGCTTATTAACTGAAGAAAGTTTGTAAGGTTAGCGTTAAATTGCTGTTGCATTGTGCTGTCGTTTACATAATGCATAATGTCGTTGTATTTATCTGTTAGCTTAGCTTTGTTTGCGTCTGTAGGGTTTTCGCCATAAGTGTTAAATGCGTCGTAAAAAGCAATGTATGCATTTAGCATTGGCTCGTAGGTGTCTTCTTTAAAATCTCTTAGGATTTGACGGTCTGCTGAATAATCGTGTTTAACGTTGTAATCGTGTAGCTCCTTTAGCTGGTCGTCCATACGGTCAAAGCTACTTGCAGTGAATGAATATAGTGCTTCAAGCTGTTGAGAGATTTCTTCTGTTTGCTTTAGAAGCTGTTTGTTAACTGTTTTTTGATGTCCCTCAATAAGCTGATTTGTAAGCTGTAGTGCTTCTACAAAAGCCTGATCGTCAGAAGCATTTGCTGCCTGTGTTATACCAAATACTACTGCACTTTCTACTACGTTCATTACACCTGATGCCAAGCCACTAGGTGCTAAGTCTGCAATCAAACCAGCACTTGCACTTGTTGTTGCTATGGCTGTTGTTGAGGCGATTATCATTCCTGCTAATAATGTTGATACTACTTTCTTTCCTAATCTCTTTTTCATTTCAATCCATCTCCTTAATTTCTGCAAGCCTTCTGCTTGCTTGCGATATATTAGCCTTACTCGTTATTTTTTACTTCTGATATATCTTTTTTTATTTCTTACTTTTTATTTCCGATTTCTTATTTTCTGTTTTTTATATACCTTACGATGTGCTATAATGTGTAATTTTTAATTTGTGTTTATTCGTGTTTATTTGTGATTGGACTGTGGATTGTAAGTATCACCGAGTATGTATGAAACATCGTTTGCAACAAGCTGATGTAGTGGGCTTTAACTGTTCTTTCATTTTGTTTTCCTCCTCTCTGTTCTATGGCTATATTATATACCCGAAAAATCTAAAAGTAAAATATATAAATTTTATTAAATTAATAAGTTTTGCTTATGAATTAAAGTGAGAAAATATAGAGGGTTTGTGAAGGTTTATAATAAAATGATATACAAATTGTGCGATTGTTACTAATACTTGAAATAGAATGATAAAATTCGCAGATTTTTTAAAACAAAATTTATTGTTATAATATTATATATATGGTATAATTTAGTGCAAGTAATTTATTGGAGTGTGAAATGTGAAAAGGATAGCTTTAAAAATAATTGCAACAACTGTGGTTGTGGCGTTGTGTGGTTCTTTTAGTGGATGTAACATTGGTGAAGAAACTGTACAACATATTGTTACAGGTAAAAAGAATCAACAATATAATACAGTACAGCAAATTAGTGCAAACTCTAGCTATGAAGAGATAACACTTTCATACGGATATAACGCTTTGCAGGACGAAAACCAAAAAAAGCTTTATAAAGCAATTGAACAGGTTGTGCACTGCATAAGTGATGAGAAAAAAGATGATTTTTACCAAATAAAAGAGATAGAGCTTGAGGATGTAAGCCTATCAGAGGGTAGTATAAGAGTTGCTCTTGAAGCGTTTAACTGTGACCATCCCGAAATTTTTTGGATTACTAACTCTTTTGGTTATTATTCAGATGATGGTGTTACTATTGTTCAATTATATTCTGAATATAGTACGTCAAGTATTAATACTATGCAACAAGAGCTTAACACAGCTGTAGCAAGCTTTGTTGAGGATATACCAAAAGGACTTTCGGAGTATGAGCGAGAAAAGTATATACACGACAAGCTTTTACAAAGCTGTGTATATAACGAAGAAGCTGATTCTTCAAATGGTAAAGAAACTGCTTTTACAATATATGGTGCATTAGTTGAAAATCTGGCTGTATGCGAGGGTTATTCAAAATCTATGCAGTATATGCTAAAGCTGGTGGGGATAGAATCTGTTACAGTAAACGGTTATAGCAAAAACGAGCTTCATCAATGGAATCTGGTAAATATAGATGATAATTGGTATCACCTTGATACTACTTGGAATGACCAGGACGGAAATGAAAATCACAGTGAGGCTATAGTGTACTCATATTTTAATATAACCGATGAAGAAATAGAAAAAGACCACGAAATAGCTGCTGAGTTTACTCAGCTTACCGAAACAAGATTATGTGGCACACCTAATAAAGACGCTGATTTATTTAACTTACCATTACCTGAATGTAATTCTAACTCAGCAAGCTACTTTTCTGTTGAGGGCGTGGTATTAACCTCGTTTGATGATTACGACTGCTATAGCAATATAGTAGATAAGCTTTATACAGCTGCACTTAATAAAGAAACTGGGTTTGATATAAAAATTTCTAACGAGCTTAATTTTAGTGACGCTATAGACAAAATGTTCTATAATGCACCTAATGTCTTTTTTGATTACACAGAAGATGTAAATGATATGCTTAATGCTGATTATAAAATAAGCGACAACCTAACTATTATAACCTATGACGATTTAGGTGTTGTTCATGTACAGCTAAGCTATGTTTAAGCTTTAAAATTCTTACAGAGATAACATAATTAAAGTGTTTAATAACAGGAGGTAAAATATGGAGCCTAAGGATTATATTGTTAAGGATATTCAAGGAGAGTATGCTATTCTTACAGATTTATCTGACAATAGCGAGCTTTTTATTGCTATGGCTTTATTGCCTGTTGATACTGATATTAACAGCAAGCTACATTACGAAAATCTTATGTATGAAATAATAGAATAATAAACAAAAAGCTGTAGAGCATTATTTTGGCTCTACAGCTTTTCTTTTAGTTCGTTATATATCTCTACTATTTTAAATTTGTATTCATACTTTGGCTTGTTTTGGGTTATTTCAAGCTGAGTTTCAGTTAAAGCCTGAGTAAGGTCACAGCTTTCTTCTGCTACCGAAAAGCACATTGGAGGGAACATAACACACCACCAGTTGTGGCCTTTACCTTCGCCTATTGTAATTCTAAAGGCGTCATATCTGCCAGCTGGTAATGTAATATCTTCGTACTGTCGTGTATCAAAATACATATCCTGTACAATTTCGCCACTTACAATGTAATCGTACCCGAGGCTATTTACATACTGCTGAGCATTTTTTACAAGCTTTTTAAGGTTGCTTCTTGTAATATGCACAGCCTCTTGCTTATTATTAGCAGATTTAAACATTTCACCAGATTGCTTTAGAATATAATCTCGTAGCTTTATTTTTAGGGCTTGGTCTTCATCGCTGTCTGAATTTGCTAAAATGTGCAATCTTAAAACATTATCGGGTATTTCTTCACATTGTGCAGTAAAAACGGTTTGAGAAAAAATAAACGACAAAGCTAATGACAACGCTACGGCTTTTAAAAACATCTTCATAAAAAATACTGTCCTTTCATTATGTATTTGCTAACATAATTATAGACAGTATCCTTTACCTATATTCAGTTTGTAAATAAAATTATTATTCTTTAATTTATACTTTTTATTCACCTATAATTTTTATAAGGGCGTGTTTTCTGCGTTTGCCGTCAAGCTCATAATAGAAAATTTGCTCCCATGTGCCAAAGTCAAGTCTGCCCTTGGTTATAGCACACACAACCTCTCTGCCCATAATAGTTCTTTTAAGGTGAGCGTCTGCGTTATCCTCAAAGCCGTTGTGAGCATATTGGTTGTATGGCTGTTCTGGTGCAAGCTTTTCTAGCCACACCTCGTAGTCATTGTGCAAGCCTGGTTCGTCATCGTTTATAAATACACTTGCAGTAATATTCATAGCGTTTACAAGCACCAAGCCCTCTTTAATGCCACTTTCATTAATAGCCATTTGTACCTGCTGTGTAATATTAACAATACCTCTGCGTTCTGGTATATTAAAAAACAATTCTTTTCTGTATGATTTCATTTTACTAATACCTCCGTTTAAATTTAATTATTCGTTATCGTAATAATTAAGCATAGCCTCATAAAGCTCTCTGGTATGTGCTTCATCACCATAGCAAAGTGGCTCATCAGCATAGCTAAGCTTCCAGAATGGCTCTGTTTGCCAGAGAACATCAGGCAGACTATTCCATAAATACCACCCTTTTTCGGCAAACAGGATTAGCTCTGTATTTTTATAAAAGGGCTTTAAAGAATCCATTAAGGCTTTACCAAATATATCATAGTTTATATTATCAGAATTACCACATTTGAATTTTGTTTTCAAGTTCACACTTATATAAATTATGCTTTCTTTGATATTGCCAGACATAGTCTCAAGCTCTAACAAAAAATCATCTGTTGGATTTGCTAAAAATAATTCATCAAGCTTGCTCTGATATTTTTCCTCTACATCAAAGCCTACATAAAGCAACAAAGCATATACCAACAATTCTTCCATAATTTAAAAATTCGCTCCATTCCAGCCCCAATGCTCTACAGGCTCGTACTTTACATAGATTTTGTCAGGTGCAATATTCAATTCTTCAGAAAGTATTTTGCAGATTTCGCCTGTAAGTGCACTTAGCTTGTCTGATGTTGAGCTACCTAAAAACTTAACCTCTACAAATGCAAGTGGGCTGTTGCTTTTGCCAGCAAAGTACATTGATACCTCGCTGTTAAAGCCAAGCATTAAATATGCTTCACTTTTGCCGATTATTGACACAGCCTTTGCATAGCGTGCTTTTATAATTTCTTCTTGCTCTTTTGTAATATCTATATTAGTTGTTGTATTTATATATGGCATAAAAAATCTCCCTTAAATGTAAATATATATATACTTTACTACATCACAGCCTTTAAAACAAGGAAAAATTCTCTTTTATAATGTAAATTTTTTTGTAATTCCTCTTTATATTTCTACAAATATAATGTATAATAATTTAAGATTATCATACAAAGGGTATGGTAAGAGATTATAATAATTGGAGTGATTTCAAAATGGCATTAGTAAATGCAAAGGAAATGCTTACAAAAGCAAAAGAGGGCCACTATGCAGTTGGTCAGTTTAACATTAACAACCTAGAGTGGACAAAGGCTATCCTTCTAACAGCTCAGGAGCTTAACTCACCTGTAATCCTTGGTGTATCTGAGGGTGCTGGTAAGTATATGTGTGGCTACAAGACAGTAGTTGGCATGGTTAACGGTATGCTAGAGGAGCTAAACATTACTGTTCCTGTTGCTCTACACCTAGACCACGGTTCATACGAAGGTGCTAAGGCTTGTATCGAGGCTGGCTTTAGCTCAGTTATGTTCGACGGTTCACACTACGCTATCGAAGAGAACGTTGCTAAGACAACAGAGCTTATCAACATCTGTAACGAGAAGGGTCTATCTCTAGAGGCAGAGGTTGGCTCAATCGGTGGTGAAGAAGACGGCGTTGTTGGTGCTGGTGAGTGTGCAGACCCTAACGAGTGTAAGATGATTGCTGATCTAGGCGTAACAATGCTTGCTGCTGGTATTGGTAACATCCACGGTAAGTACCCAGAGAACTGGGCTGGTCTAGACTTTGAGGTACTAGCTAGCATTCAGGAGCTAACAGGTACAATGCCACTAGTTCTACACGGTGGTACAGGTATCCCAAGCGATATGATTAAGAAGGCTATCGACCTAGGCGTATCTAAGATCAACGTTAACACAGAGTGTCAGCTTGCTTTTGCTGCTGCTACAAGAGAGTATGTTGAGGCTGGTAAGGACCTACAGGGTAAGGGCTTTGACCCAAGAAAGCTTCTTGCTCCTGGCTTTGAGGCTATCAAGGCTACAGTTAAAGAGAAGATGGAGCTATTTGGCTCAGTTAACAAGGCTTAATTTGTTTTAAACCTTAGCTTAAACGCAATATTAATCCCACCTGTATGTTGCAGGTGGGATTTTTGCATATTATATATAAAATACGTTTTTTATACAGCTTATTCTAAATTTCTGTCAACAACAATCGTTTGAATAGACTAGTTAGTTATGTTATAATTGTTGGTAATTGATTTAGATAAGTTTGAATTTGTAGGGGGATTGAAATGCACAAAGTTTTTGGAATAAAAGAAAATGTTGAATATAAAGATAGAGAAGGAGCATACTTGATTCTTGTTAATGGTAATCAATTCGGTATAATTCAAACATCTAAAGGTTTTTTCTTTTTAGGCGGAGGATTGGAGAATAATGAAAGTCATATTGAATGTATTGAAAGAGAATGCATGGAAGAAGCAGGGTGTGTAATTTCAGTAAAAGATAAAATTTGTTCTGCCGAAACATATTGTGAACATGAAAAGATAGGGTACTTTCATCCAATTCAAACATATTATATTGGCGAATTAATTGCAGAAGTATCCGCACCTGTGGAAAAGGACCATGTTTTTTTGTGGCTTGAATATGAGGAAATAAAAGGAAAAATGTTTGTTGAAATGCAAAATTGGGCGTTAGAACAATGTTTTAAGTATAAAGAAAGTAAATAGACAAATTCCGATTTATAAAAACTAACAAGGAGGTAAAAATGAGTAACTGTAATAAAACTGCTGTTTTGCAAGAAGAAATTACTGATAATGATAATAAATATAAAGCAGTCAAAAATAACGATAATACAGAAAACGCAAGTACAGAAAATTCCACGAAGCTTAGTAAACTAAAATCTATTACAAGTAATATTTCTGTAAAAATAATGATAGTTGCGTTAAGTATATTAGGCTCTGCTGGCTTTACAGCGTTTTATGCTACCCATTTTGCTACCGAAAGCAACGCTGTTAACGCTACACAGGCTGCAAATATGGTAACAGCTACAGATATAGCCACACAGCCTGCAACACAAAAGATTGTACCCTCTACTGATGAAACACTTAAATTCAATAAGAAAAAATACACAGTAACAGTGGGTAAAACTGTAAAAACTGGTTACACATATACTCCACCAGATAAAAATTCATCAGATAAACCCCAAATTACATATATCTCTAACAATATAGATATAGCAACTGTTGACAAAGACGGAAAAATAAAAGGTAAAAAAACAGGCAGAACAAGTATTGTTGCTTTGTCGAGTACAGGTATATACACAACAGTACCAGTTGTTGTAAAAGCTCCAAAGTCGCATAAAATTGAAGATGTTCCAATGCTTACGCAGGGTAGCAGATACCCAACAGGTTGTGAATCGGTAAGTGCCACAATGCTTTTAAATTACTATGGATTTAAAATAGACACAGATAAATTTATAGACGATTATCTGCCCAAGGCTGACCTTACATATAACAAAAAAGGAAAGCTAACAGCTCCCGATACACATTCGGCGTTTATAGGCTCACCGTATTCAGAGGCAGCACTAGGGTGCTTTCCACCTGTAATTAAAAATGCAATGAATAAATACTTTAGTTATAGTGATTACAAAGCAGTAGATATTACAGGTTTGTCTATGAAAAGTATTATAAATGATTACATAGCCAACAACCAGCCTGTGCTTATCTGGGCAACTATGTGGATGCAACAGCCTTTTGTAACCTATGAGTGGGAGGTAAAAGACGCAAAGCCGGATTCTCCGTATAAAGACGGAGATACCTGTAAATGGCTTGCGAATGAGCATTGTATGGTGCTTGTGGGCTATGATGAAAATTATTACTATTTAAACGACCCACTAAATAGTTACACAACATCTTATTCACGCTCTACATTTGATACTCGTTACGAACAAATGGGTAAGTGTGCTTTAGTAATAGAAAAAACAAATAATGAATAATCTTATTATATGTGTGCTGTTGCTGTTATATTACAACAATAGCACATATATTTTTTATGTAATTTATTTAAAAAAAGTTGTTTAATTAGCCTGAATATGTTATGATATACAATAGCTTATAAATTTTGCTGTTGAGATATGATTTTTGAATTTAGGTGGTGAAGCTACAATGGCGAATTTGTTTGCAAAAGCAGCTGTAGGGTCTGATATTGGCATAAGCAGAAGCAACAATGAAGACAGCTACTACCTTAACGGAAAATACCCAATATTTGAAGATGATATAGATACAGCGTCAGACTTCCACTCGGCAGTAACCGAGGGTGTTTTTGCTGTGTTTGACGGAATGGGTGGACAAAGCAAGGGTGAGTTTGCTTCTCTTACTGCTACACAAACACTTGATAAATATAGGGATAAGATAGTAAGAGGCAATACCAACAAGGTGTATGAATATATCAGCGACACAAATAAGCAAATTTGTGACGAGATGAAAAAGCACAACGAACGAATTGGCTGTACTATGGCTATGCTTACTATATCAGACGGTGTTGCACAGGCATATAATTTAGGTGACAGCAGTATATATCATATTTCAAACAGAAAAATAACAAAGCTTACCCGTGATCATACTGTTGCAGAGCAAATGTACAGAATGAATGTACTTACCGAAGAAGAAGCAAGGCGAGATGTACGCAGGCACAGCCTTACAAAGCATTTGGGTATGTTTGCGGACGAAAACGACCTGAAGCCTTATGTAAGCAATAATATAAGGATTTCTAATGGTGATATGTTTTTGCTGTGTACAGACGGCATAACAAACAGCGTAAGTGAAAAGGAAATTAAAAAAATCTTAGAGATGTTTGACGGTAGGTGCAAAAAATCGGTTAATGCACTTATTGAGCTTGCTATAGAGAACGGTAGTGACGATAATTTAACTGCTATGGTAATAAGAATAGTAAACAGCACCAACAGCAGTACATTAAAGCGTGAGCTGAAGCGTCACCCAAGATTTTATCCGTTTTTGCTTGGCGTGGGAATATCTGCAATATTTTTTATTATAATTATAACAATAATTTTATCTCACTTTTCGTAAACGAATGAATTAATAAACTTGAATTTATCGGGGAGTTAAGATTAGCACAAACCCAAACTTAAAGTTTGGGT
>JAZSEI010000073.1:0-4267 GCA_045531635.1 Acutalibacteraceae bacterium | reverse complement strand
GGGGTTAATAAAAAACTATGATAGAAAAAATCGTAAAGTTTAGGTCCACCCTTTTTAAAGGGTGGTGGGGTCAAGGGGTAACACCCCTTGCAGGTTTTAAGGACGGAGTCCTTAACTCATAGTTTTTCCTAAAAATGCCTTGAAAAGGCATTTTTAAATATTATTGAGGCGTTTAGGGCGTTGCCCTAAAAACCCACAGGGGGCTTTGCCCTCGACCCATAAACTTTTGAAAAAGTTTAATCAAAACTTTTAAGTTATCTCGCCATTAGTAACTGCGTAAGCAGTTACACAAATTCCAATTTTTCATCACAAAATAGTGTCTGGGTTTACATCAACATAAACCGTAACACCCTGAAATCTTTTATCCTTACTGAAATCAATTAAAAGCTGTGAAAGCATTTTTCTGAAATCAGCACTGTTTCTGAATTTCATAACACATTTATATCTATATTTATTATTAATTCTATTTACAGAAGCAGCTGAATAGCCAAGCACACGCAAAGGGATATTTGAATATTCTGCCTTTACCTTTTCTATTAACTGCTTTGTAAACTCCTTTGCAGAATTTTCTGTTTTCTGCTCGTTTTCACCCACAAAGCCTACCATACAAATATCCGAAAATGGTGGATATAGCATTGCCTTACGCAGTAGTATCTCGTTTTTGTAGAAGCTGTCGTAATCCTGCTTTGCAGAAAGCAAAATTGTAGGATTATCGGGCGTATAGGTTTGTATTATAGCACTGCCCTCAAGGTCACCTCTACCAGAACGACCTACCACCTGTGTAAGAAGCGAAAAGGCTCTTTCGTAGCTTCTGTAATCATCAGAATACAGCATTTGGTCAGCTGACAAAACACCAACTAATGTAACATTAGGGAAGTTTAACCCCTTTGCCACCATTTGTGTTCCTATCATAATATCATACTTACCGTCTGCAAAGTCGTTAAGCTTTTTTTCGTGAGAAAACTTAGCGATTGTAGAGTCAGCGTCAAGCCTTAATATCCTTGCATTTGGGAATGCGTCCATTAGAGTTTGCTCTGCCTTTTGTGTGCCAAGGCCTGAAAATCTTAAGCCATAGCTTTTGCAAACAGGACATTGCTGCTCTAGTGGCTCTGAATAACCACAGTAGTGACACATCAATCTATTATTATCTGAATGATAGGTAAGCGAAATTGAACAATTAGGACACGATACAACCTCGTTACAGCTTTTGCACGACACAAAGGTATTGTATCCCCTGCGATTAAGCAAAATTATAGATTGTCTGCCCTTTTGCAGATTTTTTTCAATCGCATTTAAAAGCACACTGCCAACACCACTGTAATTACCCTTTTGCTGTTCCTCGTTCATATCTGCAATAATAACCTTTGGCAATCTTGCATTACCATATCTTGTTGTAAGCTTGTTTATAGAATATCTACCCTTCTGGCAGTTATAAAAGCTTTCGATAGATGGTGTAGCAGATGCTAAAAGCAATAAGCAATTATGCTTGTTGCAACGGTATTTTGCAATATCTCTTGCATGAAAGCGAGGATTAGACTCTGACTTATAGGTATACTCCTGCTCCTCGTCCATAATAATCAAGCCAATATCATCAAACGGAGCAAACACAGCACTGCGTGTACCTACAGCAATTTTTGCATAGCCATTTTTTACACGCTTCCATTCGTCCAGTCGCTCTCCTACTGAAAGTCCACTGTGGAATATTGCCACACTTTGACCGTATCTGCCTGTAAAAAGATTAACAAGCTGTGGTGTAAGGGCAATTTCGGGTACCATTACTATAACTCCCTTATTGTCCTTTAGTGCAGTATCTATTAATCGCATAAAAACAGAGGTCTTACCTGAGCCTGTTACACCATAAAGCAACGACACCTGAGCCTTACCCGATTTATATCTGTTAGTAAGGTCATCATAAGCCATTTGCTGTTCAAGAGTGAGCTTTATCTCACTGCTTGAATTTTTAGCATTTCGGTATACTGCAGGAGTTCTAAAAACCTCTGTTTCAAAATATTCTGCCATTCCCTTTTTAACTAAGGCATCGGCAACTGACTGTGTACAGCCAGTAAAATAACAAAGCTCTTTTACCGACAGTGCATAGGCTACATTAAGCACCTGATACACCTCGGCTTGCTTTGGTGTAAGCTTATTACTTGTGTTTTCACCCGTAATACGTATCATCTTCTGTGATTTATCGCCTACTCGTCTTGAGGCTTCGTCTTGCTTATTAAGCACACCCATTAATGCCATTGTGTGGAGTATAGGGTTGTTACTATCAAGACCTAAATCCTTTAAAATCACAGCCTTGCTTACGGGATTATTTTTGTGTAACAGATAGTCATACACCTGCTGTTCAGCTTCATCAAGAAAATTACTATTGCAGTCGTATTCCTTATTTATGCTATACATTGCATTTATTTTATAATTTATACCAACAGGTAGCATTACATTAATGCAATCGTATAAGGTGCAGTAATATCTGTTTTTCATAAATTCTGCCATACTCAGCATTTCGCCCGACAAAATAGGCTGATTGTCAAGCACCTTTAAAACCGTTTTATATGAAGATACATCGCCATTAAAAGGCTTTTTATAAATAATCATCGCCTGTCTTTGGCTGTTGCCTCTGCCAAACGGTACAACAACTCTGCAACCTTCATTAGCAATAGTAGCAAGCTGTGGTGGGATAATATATTCAAATATACGGTCAAAGCTGTATGTTGCTTTTTCGATAGCTACACCAGCAAGTATAACTTCAGTATTTGAAGCAACATTCTGAGAATTTTCAAGCTGAGAATTATGAAGCATAAATTAGTCGTTGATATTTGGCTCTAGTATTGCATACTTGTGGCTTTCAAAATCCTTAATAGCAGCAAGTACAGGCTTTTCGTCTACAACAATACCCATTTCTGCGTTCTGTGCAGAAATCTCTCTTGCTCTTTTAGCCACTGCAATAACTAGTGAATATCTTGTAATTTTGTTTTGTAGCATATCATCTACTGAAGGTCTACGCATTTGCATCTTTAAGCACTCCTTTAATAAACTCTAAATTATCTTCTGTTTTCATATTTTCAACATTTATAATAGCTTTAACATCGTCAACACATTTTTGTAGCTCTCCGTTAACAACTATGTAATCATATTTATGTGCCATTTTCATTTCTGTTATGGCAACTGCAAGGCGTTTTTGTATAACATCCTCTGTTTCACTGCCTCTTTTGTTAAGTCTATGCTCTAGTGTACCCCACTTATCAGGCATAATAAACATTGTTATAGCCTGTGGCATAGCTTCTTTTACTTTCATTGCACCCTGTACTTCTATTTCTAAAATAATATTCTTACCAGATTCTATGGTATTTTCTACATATTCTCTAGGTGTGCCATAGTAATTATCACAATACTCTGCATATTCAAGCATCTGGTCGTTTTCTATCTTAGAAACAAATTGCTCTTTTGTCATAAAAAAGTAGTTTACACCGTCAAGCTCGCCCTCTCGTGGTTGGCGAGTTGTAGCAGAAATTGACAATGCAAATTCCTCTGAATCCTTTAATAGCTCTTTTACAACTGTACCCTTACCAACACCTGATGGTCCGGATATTACAAGAATTTTACCCTTACTCATTGTCGTCAACCTCCTCAATTACAGCTCTGTTACCCAAGCTTTCTGGATTGATAGCTGAAAGAATTATATGCTCGCTTTCTGCAATTATTACCGAGCGTGTTTTTCTGCCATAGGTTGCATCTATAAGCATACCCTGCTCTTTTGCATCCTGTATGATTCTTTTTATTGGTGCAGAATCAGGTGCAACTACTGCAATAACCTTATCTGCCGAAACAAAATTACCAAAGCCTATATTAATTAGTTGCATAAAAAACCTCTTTACTCTATATTTTGAATTTGCTCTCTTACTTTTTCGATATCCGTCTTTAAATTGATACCTACATCCGAAATTTCCAAATTGTTAGCTTTTGAAAGAATGGTATTCGCTTCACGGTTCATTTCCTGTGCGATAAAATCGAGCTTACGGCCACAGCCACCACCTTTATTTAAAGTATCTTTTACGGACTGAATATGACTGCGCAGACGTACAGTTTCTTCATCCACACAAATTTTATCGGCATAAATCGTAATTTCTGTCGCAATTCTGCCTTCGTCTAACTGTCTGTCACCAAGCAATTCACGAATCTTATCTTCCAAACGTGTACGATAATCCTTCATAATGACCGGATATTTTTCTTCGATAAAATCCACATATCCAAGCATGGTATC
>JAZSEI010000006.1:0-10939 GCA_045531635.1 Acutalibacteraceae bacterium | reverse complement strand
GGGGTTAATAAAAAACTATGATAGAAAAAATCGTAAAGTTTAGGTCCACCCTTTTTAAAGGGTGGTGGGGTCAAGGGGTAACACCCCTTGCAGGTTTTAAGGACGGAGTCCTTAACTCATAGTTTTTCCTAAAAATGCCTTTTTAAGGCATTTTTAAATATTATTGAGGCGTTTAGGGCGTTGCCCTAAAAACCCACGAGGGCTTTGCCCTCGACCCATAAACTTTTGAAAAAGTTTAATCAAAACTTTTAAGTTTTGGTTTGTGCGTAGCTTACCGACAAACTCCAATTTATCTATCTTAAAGTAAATTCATAAGTGCGATGGCAAGTGCTGATTCTATTACAACTGTTGCTCTTGGCACTATACAAGGGTCGTGTCTGCCTTTTATTTCAAGGGTGGTATTAGTATGGGCTACAAGGTCAACTGTCTGCTGTGGCTTCGAAATCGAAGGTGTGGGCTTAATAGCAACCCTGAAAAGAACAGGCATACCATTTGTAATGCCACCAGTAATTCCACCATTGTTATTGGTTAGTGTAACAACATTTCCATTTTCGTCATAGGCGTATTGGTCGTTAGCGTTGCTACCAAGCATTTCTGTAATGCTAAAGCCAGCACCAAACTCAATGCCCTTTACAGCTGGCACACCAAAAACGATAGACGAAATAAGATTTTCTACTCCACCAAACATAGGGCTACCAAGTCCAGCAGGCACACCTGTGGCAACACATTCTATTATACCACCAGTGCTGTCCTGTGACATTCTTGCCTGCTCTACAAAATCACGCATTTTTTCTTCTATGCTGTCGTTAATAACAGGGAAGCTCCTCTGATTCAGCTTTTCTATAAGCTTGTCATCAACTGCAAGTGGGTTGAATTTCTCGTCACATACGTTGCCAATAGTGTGAATATGAGATGCTATCTTAATGCCCTTATTCTCTAGAATTTGTCGGCAGACAGAGCCAGCAAAAACCAGTGGGGCTGTAAGTCTGCCCGAAAAATGACCACCACCACGAATATCGTTAAAGCCACCATAACGCACAAAGCCAGGGTAATCGCCATGCCCTGGTCGTGGTGATGTAAGCAAATTGCCATAATCACCAGAGCGTGTGTTAGTGTTTTCTATTACTGCACATAGTGGTGTGCCTGTGGTGGTGTCGTTTAACATACCACTCATAATTATCGGTAAGTCCTTTTCTAGTCTTGGTGTGGCTGTTTTATCCTTGCCTGGTGCTCGTCTGCCCATTTGTAAAAGTAGCTTGTCCATATCTATTTTTTCACCAGATGGTAAATTGTCGATAACTACACCAATGCCCTTACCATGGCTTTCGCCAAATATTGAAATTTTTACCTTATCGCCCCAACACGATGACATTTTAATTACCCCCTAGCTCGTCAGCCTTGCCCATAATATTTCTGTAGTCGTTAAAGAAGTCTGGGTAAGATTTGTTGATACTCTCTTTGTCGGTTATCTCTATAGCAGATGTGCATTTTGCTACAGCTATAGACATAGCCATAACTATTCTGTGGTCGTTATAGCCTTCTACCTTGCCACCAATAGCTTTGTCTACTCCGTTTATAACCAAGCCGTCTGGCTTTTCGGTAACCTTTGCACCAATTTGGTTAAGACAAGTGCTTATTGCGTTTAGTCGGTCGCTTTCTTTTATTCGTAGTCTTTCAGCACCATAAATATTAGTTGTACCCTCTGCAAATGCACCAGTAACGGCTAAAATAGGCACAAGGTCAGGTATTTGTGTGGCGTCTATGTCAATGCCCTTTAGCTTGTTTGGCTTTACTGTAATTGCGTTTTCGCTTACTGATATATCTGCACCAAACTTCTTAAAAAGCTCTAAGCATTCTTTATCACCTTGAATAGAGTCCAGTCGTAAGCCGTTTAGAGTAACCTCGTCACCAAAAGCACCAGCCGATAAAAAGAATGCAGCCTGTGACCAATCACCCTCACAAATATAATCACAAGGCTTATACTGCTGACCACCTTTTATAAAATAGCCATAGTCGGTGCTTTCTACTGCTACACCAAATTCAGCCATTGTGCGTATTGTCATATTTATATAGCCAACTGATTGTAGGGCAGAGGTGATTTTGATTTTGCAGTCCTTACCTGTTAAAGGCAAGGCAAGCAGTAAGCCTGTAATAAACTGTGAGCTTATATCGCCAGGTACTTCAAATTCACCAGCCTGTAACATACCATTTATTGTTAAAGGCAAACCACCCTCTGTAATGCACTCTACGCCAGCCTTAGGCAAGCAGTCAAGATAAATTCCTATTGGTCTTTGTGGTAATCTACCCTTGCCAGTAAAGGTGGCGTTAACACCACCTACAGCTGCAACAGGTATAAAAAACCTTAGTGTAGAGCCAGACTCTCGGCAATCAAGCACAGCCTCTTTATTTTCAAACAATCTGCTACCGTCAATGTATGCTGTTTTACCATCTATTTTAATATCTGCACCAAGTGCCCTTGCACAGTCAATTGTGGCAGAAATATCCTGTGATAAATCAACAGGAGCTATAACACTTTTACCCCTTGATAACGATGCACATAATATGGCACGGTGTACATCACTTTTTGAAGGTGGCAATGTAACCTCACCCTTAAAGCGTGAAGGCGTTACTTTTATATTACTCATAATAATTCTCCCTTGTATTTTTACCCTCTATGGTAAAAATCTTGCTCTATAAATAACCTCGATACAATGTTGTTAAGGTGATGACACAGCCTTAATTATTTTTGCTTGCTACAAAATCCAGCATATCACTTTTATCTATAGTGTGAATTTTACTATCTCCTATTTTATCAAGAACAATTAAAGAAATACCTGCTCCACTGCTCTTTTTGTCAGAGAATGAGCTTTTAACTATTTGCTCTATAGGTGTTTTGTCGCTTGTTGGTAGATTATATTTTTTGCAAAGCTCTGCAATCATATTTGCTGTACCCTTTGGTGTAATGCCTGCATTTTCGCTTGCTGTGGTAATCATAACCATACCTATTGCAACAGCCTCTCCATGAGAAATCCCCTCAAAGCTATATTCCTTTTCTATAGCGTGGCCCAAGGTGTGGCCAAAGTTAAGCAAGGCTCTTTCTCCGTGGTCACATTCGTCACGCTCTACTACATCACGCTTGATTTTTACACATTCGTATATAATATCATCAATAATTTCTTTTGCGTTATTTTCTTTAAGAGTGTTAAAAAGCTCTGCATTTTTTATACAGCCATACTTTATAACCTCTGCCATACCGTCTGCAAAGAAGTGGTCGGTTAATGTGTTAAGTGTATTTGGGTCTATAAGAACAAGTATAGGTTGCCAGAATGCACCAACTAAATTTTTACCCTGTGGAATATCTACGCCTGTTTTACCACCAACTGATGAATCAACCTGAGAAAGCAACGAGGTAGGAATTTGAACAAAATCTATACCACGCAAATATGTAGCAGAGGCAAAGCCAGACATATCACCTGTAACACCACCTCCAAGAGCAACTATTAAATCACTGCGTGTAAAGCCGTTGTTTGCAAGCTCGTTGTAAAAGCTATAGATAGTGTCAAGCCTTTTGCTTTGCTCGCCAGCCTTAAAAACATAGTGAAAAACCTCAAATCCGTTTTCCTTTAATGAGTTAACAACAGTGTCACCATAAATAGGGAAGACATTGCTATCTGATATTACCATTACTCTTTTAGCCTTTGATACCTTACGGATTTCTGCACCACAATTGTTAATAATTCCACGCTCTATAAGAATGTTATAGGGTCTGCCTGTTGCTACGCTTATGGTTCTCATTCTCCTAGTTCCTCCTTAATTTGTCTGCCCTCTTGAAGCTTTGCGTACAGCTGTTTGTCGTTTGATTGGTCAATGTGATTTCTAAGCATTGTTAAATTGTTTATAAGCTCGTCAAGCTCGCCTACTAAAGGCTCTTTATTTTCTAAGAACAGCTCTGTCCATAGCTCGGCATTAATTTTTGCAACTCGTGATACATCACGGTAGCTACCAGCCGAAAAGCCGTTGTGCTTTTTACATTGTGGACTTAACACATAAGCACACGCAAGAACGTGTGGAACCTGAGATGTAAAGGCAATCATTCTGTCGTGCTCCTGTGGAGTGGTAACAGGTGACTGTGTAAAGCCAATAGAGAATACAAAATTAGTTACAAGGTTTATAGCCTGCTTAGGTGCACCACAAGGCACTATAATACAAGACGCATTTTTAAATAAATCCTCGTCAGCAGCACCAAAGCCGTTTACCTCTTTACCAGCCATTGGGTGTGTACCTACAAAGGTAAAGCCATATTGCTTAGAAAGCTCTACCATTTTAGGGCATATTTCGCTTTTGATACCACAGGTATCGCAGACAATACATTGTTTGCCAATGTACTCTCCGTTTTTCTCTATAAATTCTACAGCTGCTTGTGGGTATGTACCCAAAATAAGCATATCGGCAGTTTTAAGGTCATTAAGTGTACCAATTTTATCAATAGCACCACATTCAAGTGCAAGCTGTAGTGTTTTTTCGCTACGGTTTAAGCCAATAACAGTGTGGTCGGTATATTTTTTTATCGCCTTAGCATAAGAACCACCAATTATACCAAGACCTGCAATAACGATTTTCATTTCAACACGTCCTTTAAAAAATTAATAATATATCCCCAACCCCAATAGCACAAACCAGTTTTTTAAAATTTCTAAATTAAAAAGCAATAGCTTTGACTAAGCGTGGGGGATTCCATAAGGGGGACAAAGTCCCCCTTTGGTCGTGTGGGGAGGGTTAAGGGAGGGGATTTCGAAATTCCCTCCCTTACAATCTTTGCTTACTTTCTTTTGCAAGAAAGTAAGAGCCTGTACGGCTTGAGTACCATTAAAATAAAAACTTTAAATTATAAAATTAGTTTGTAAAAGTTGATATTTTTAAACATATATCAAAGCAAGTAAAACAACGACACATTATATGTGTCCCTAATAAAAAACACTTTCAGTAAGTACAAACTAACTGCACAATATACACCTACTATGACATAATGCTATAAGCCTTTAGCATTACTTAATGTAGTCCACCAACGTCATATTATCATTTATCTTCAAAGTATGCCCAGTCTTTCTATAGCCGAGCTTTTCGTATAAATGGCAATTTCCTGCTTCTTGTAGGATAGTGCCAAGAAACCAGTGTTCAACATCGCTGTGCATTTTCTCTATCGCTAATAACGCCTGCTGTGCTATTCCCTGACCCTGATATTGTGGACGAACACCTAATGCAGACACTTTGGCACTTTTAGTTTCGGGTGATAAAATTATTCTAACAGCTCCAACTGCTACACCATCCTTAATAAAAATATATCCCTTTGTGTCTGGTCTTGTATATTTATATAAAACTACTTCTTTGCTTTCTTTATATGGACTGCACTCGTCATCGTGGTATTTTTCGTACAATGGCTTGTACGCTTCCTGTTGAATTTCAAAAACAGTATCAATGTCGCTTTCTTTAAATTCTACGATTTTCATTTTAAAACTTCCTTTTTTATTTTTGTAAGAGCTTAGCGAGAAGCTAAGCTTAGCACAAACCCAAACTTAAAGTTTGGGTAAAGCCTTTTTAAAGGCTTTTGGGGTCAAGGGGTGAAACCACTTGTAAAAAAATAACGGAGCCTCTAGTAAGCTCCGTTAAAACCAATAGAATAAATTAAGGGGTTTCATTGGGTACTTACCATTGTTATATTTTGCAAGCAAAATAAGCCTCAGCAAAATATCTGCTGAAGCTACCAAAAAATGTATAATTTTTTGTATTAAGCTTTTTCATAACAATCTCCATACCTTATGAAATAAATATCAAAATAAAATAAATATCAAATGAAATAATATACCTAGATTATATAACTGCAATATTTGTTTGTCAATAGATTTGGATAAAAATAATTTATCACTTTAAACAAATAAAGCTTTAATGCACCAAAAACCTATTTAATAAAGCATTTATATCCTCTGCTACATTTAAAGGTGCTTTAGACGCATCTACAATATAATCTGATGCCTTTTTATATAATGGTAATCGTGCGTTGTACATTTCGGTCATAACCTTGTCCTTGTCGGGGTGTTGCAGTAGTGGACGCTTTTGGTCGCTTTGCAGTCTGTGTTTAATGATATTAAGTGGTACATCTAAAAGTACAATCACACCATTTTCTTTAAGAGCAGATACATTTCTTTCAAAAAGCAATGTTCCACCACCAGCAGAAATAATACAGCTGTTCTTCTTAGCAAGCTCTTTAGAGGCGTTATGTTCAAGCTCTCTAAAGTAATCCTCACCATGTGTTGCAAAAATATCACTTATAGTTGTTTGTTGCTGGCTTTCTATGTATTGGTCAATATCTATATATTCCATACCAGTTATTTTAGCAAGCTGTTTGCCAACTGTGGTTTTGCCACAGCCCATAAAGCCACACAGCACTATGTTTTTATTAATCAATGTAATTCACCTATTCTTGTTAAAACATTTTAGATTGTTCGTTAGCTGTGTCTATGCAAAGCTGTTCAATATCCTTTAGGTTATATTTAGAGCCGTCCCAAATCTGGTGTGCTACTACAGCCTGCCATACAAGCATATCCATACCACCCACAGCCTTTTTGCCCATAGCCTTTGCTGTTGTAATAAGCTTTGTTTCAAGTGGATTGTATACAACATCATATACAGCCTTGCTGTTACTTATTATATCCTCGCTAACAGGCATTTCGTCAATATTAGGGTACATTCCTACAGGTGTTGCGTTGATAAGCAAATCAATTTCGCCCTGATATTTTGGCAAACGCTCAATATAGCAGGTAGATACACTTGGGTGTTCAACCTTTTCTAAAATTTCACGAGCAAGGCTTGCAACCCTGTGAATAGATTGTGGTCGTACAGCTATTGTTATATCTGCACCAGCCTTAGCAGCCTCAAATGCTATTGTTCTTGCAACTCCACCTGTGCCAATAATAACAACCTTACCGTCTAATGGTATACCCTGTGCCTTTAACGACTGCAAAAATCCGTCTGGGTCGGTTGTGTAGCCCTTTTTATTTTTGTCTACAGTGTTTACACTGCCATACATCTCTGCTTTTTTGTCTAGCTCTGATAAATAAGGTATAATTGCAGATTTATGAGGAATTGTAATATTAAAGCCGTCTAGCTTAGAAAGCTTTTCTTTAAAGTCGATGTCAAGCTTTTCGGGCATAACATCAATTACAGAATAATTTGCGTCAATGCCAGCAAGCTCAAAAAGTCTGTTGTGAATAAACGGTGACATTGTGTGACCAATAGGGTGACCAATAACTGCGTATTCTTTTTTTGACATAGAAAAAAACCTCATTTCGTGTTATTTTAGTACAAGTATATAAATATGGAAAAATATTTTAAAAAAATCTAAAAATCATATTGACAAAGTTGCCATTTAACAATAATATAATTTTGTACTTAATTTTAAATTACATTGCAGGTATATCTGCTACAAATAATTGTAGCAAAAAGTAGTGGCTTTGTCCACAAGCTTACTTGTTAATGTAAAACATTTTATCTATTATTAGGAGGAACTTATTATGGTACTAGAAAAAGTAAAGGCTATACTAGCTGATCAGTTCGATGCAGAAGAGGATGCAATCACAGCAGAAACAACAATTCAGGATGATCTAGGTGCTGATTCTCTAGATGTTGTAGATCTACTAATGACAATCGAGGACGAGTTCGAGGTTGAGGTTCCAGATACAGAGATCGAGAACCTAAAGACAGTAGGCGACCTAGTAAAGTATATCGAAGAGAATAAGTAATTTTTTTCTTTAAAATCTTATCCCCACACTATTGTGTGGGGATTTTTTTGCTTTAATACTATTTCAGTTTGTTAGAAATGAAACAGTATAAGCTATTATTTAGTACAAATTAAAAAGGGTAGGGGTAATTGGTATGAAGTTTGGTGCAAAATATGCCGTAAAGAAGTCTGCTTTTTAATAGAGTTTAGTATTAAATATCACACTCAAAATAAATATTATTATCCATTACAGCTAGTGGTAAATGCTCGCTTTGATTATACGCAAGCATGGCTTTTATATATGCACTTTCTTTAGAGATATTATACAGCTTGTTAATATTAAGAGATTCAATTTTATGGAGTGACGCATATTCGTCTATTCTGTTTTTGAGTGATGCTATATAAACATCTACATTATTAGTATTGCATTGCTGTATAAATTTGCATAGGTCAGTATCCTCACCAACTGTACAGGCTGTAGCAGAATGGTAGGCATAAATAACAACTGCCTTTAGTCCGTTAATATTATATCTGCTATAGTGCTGATTTGGGTATGTTTTTATAAGCAGAATATCGTTTTCTATTATAGGCTTCTGTGTAAAAAATCTCTTATTTCTTTTATTAATCACAGAAATTAAATCTTTGTTGATATTGCAGATTTCACCATTACACACCTGTGCTACTATTGCATTACCAAACGGAGAAAAGCTGTCGGTTATAGGGTCTGACTCGTTTACTCTTGTAGAAAGATAAACTACAGCTTCGTTCTTTTTACCGTATACAGTAAACACACCATTACAAACCTTTGCTTTTATAAACTCAATGCAAGCAGAAAAGTTGCTTAAACCATTAGATTTTTCATCAGACAGTGGGTAATCGGCAGCTGTAAGCAAAACAGGCACCTCTGCATTGCACATTAACATTCCCACCAGTGATGATGTATACGAAAGTGTGTCTGAGCCATGAGTGATTATAACACCATCATATTCATTAAAGCTACAGCTGTAAAGATAATCAATCAATGTGTTGTAGGTATCGGCAGTATAGTTTTCGCTTAAAATAGTAAATGGTTGTTTTACTGTAAATTCAATATCATTTTTATTTGTACTGTTATACATACGCAGTATGTCATATGCAGTGTCGCTGTTTGTATCCATAACATTGCTTTGCAGTCTGCAAGCAATTGTACCACCAGTTAAAATAACAAGTATTTTCATATAATTTCTCCTTTAAGATAGCTTAATTATATTATAGCACATAATTTTTATTTTCTATCGTTAAAATATTATATTTAAAAGCAAAAGGGCAGTATTCACAAATAGAGTGAATACTGCCCTTTGCGTAGGATTTATATGGGGTAGGTTTATGGAGTTGTCGTATTTTAAGACTTATATTTAGTGGATTGTGGAGTTGTTTTGATTATATTTATTGTAGGTTTGTCGTAAATTATTATATTAGTTTGTTGTTAATTGACTATATTATGACTGTGCTGTTTAGTGAAATTCAGATTAATGTCGGCAAGGCTTTATATTTTTGTAGCTTGCTCGATAAAAACTGCCTTTTATCAACATACAGCTTTCTTTTATTTTTAAGGGGATAAAAATTTATAATTATTAGCGTTAAAAATTAATCAGCCTACGTTTTTTATTTGTAGTCTTAGCTTGTCAGAAATCATTGCTATAAATTCGCTGTTTGTTGGCTTGCCTCTGTCGTTATGTATTGTATATCCAAAGTAAGAGTTAAGCACATCAACATCGCCTCTGTCCCAGGCAACCTCTATTGCGTGGCGAATAGCTCGCTCTACTCGTGAAGATGTAGTTTCGTACTTTTTGGCAACAGACGGATATAGTCTTTTGGTAACAGCGTTAATAATTTCTGGAGATTCAATAGACATCAAAATTGCATCTCTAAGATAATTATAGCCCTTAATATGTGCTGGCACACCAATTTGGTGAAGAATTTCGGTTATTTTTATTTCTATATTACTGCCTATGGTAGAAATATAGTTCACCATATTTGTACAGCTACCAGCTGTATTGTTAAGCAATGACTTAACGCTCTCGGCAATGTCTGCCATATTGTAAGGCTTTAGCACAAAATATGACGCACCACTGTTCATTATTTCACGCTCTAGCACAGGGCTGTCAAAGGTTGAGTACACAAACACAATTGGCTTTTTGCCTTTGGACTGTCTGTTTAATGCTCTTAAAACACCCACACCGTCCATTCTTGTCATAAACATATCCATAAGCACAACATCTGGCTGTAGTGTTTCTATTTTATTCATCAGCTCTATTCCGTCTTTGCTTGAATATGTAGGTACAAAGCCTTGCTCGTTAAGCACCTGTATATCCTCTCGACTCATTTCTGCTAAATCCTCTGTAATTATAATGTTGATTTTATTTTCCATAATTTCTCTCCTTACTCTTGTTTTTTATTTGGTTTTTCTTCGGTGTCTTTATATTACCATAATTTGGTAAATATGGCAATAGTTAGTAACAAATTTTTTTAAAAAATTTTTATCTTCAATATGTGCGAAATTTCATCACATTTCAGCCTTATAATATCAATATCGATATAAAAATATATTATTCTTCAAAATCATAGCTGTTTTCGGATAAAAATAAGCCACAAGAGCTTTAATTCTCCTGTGGCTTTTCTGATAAAAATAAAAATAAGACTAAACGAGATTTTACCCTCTTTTAGCCTTATCGTTACTATCTATTATGTTTTTGTAAAATTAAAAATAAAACAATTCTTCAAATTTTTTATCTAACGCTATGCATAAAATCAACGCCAGCTTTGCTGTGGGGTTAAACTGCAAGGTTTCGATTGAGCTTATAGTATTGCGTGATACACCCACCATTTCTGCTAATTGCTGTTGCGAAATACCCTTTTCTTTACGCACCTCTTTAAGGTTATTTTTTAAAACTAGCTTATCATCCATAATTACCTCAAATTTACAACAACCACTGCAACAGCAAATGCTACTGCAAATATAGTATCTATAATGCCACAAACTAATTTTGAGCGACTTTTCAGCTGTGAATACAATACAAACTCACTGCTACCCTGCATAGCAAAATATATCATCCAGCCTACTAAGGCAAGCTCTGGCTTGTTTAATATAAGCTTACTTACAAACACAAGTATTACACAAAGTAT
>JAZSEI010000037.1:0-36189 GCA_045531635.1 Acutalibacteraceae bacterium | reverse complement strand
GCTACAAAAACTTTAGAGGCTGGCACTTATGAAATCAGAGTTGACTCATTTGGCAAGACACTATGCAATGGTTCAAAGTTTACTGATTACATTGGTCAGGTAGAGTACAAGGATACTTGGAAGAGTGCTACAAAGTTTACTGTAACTGGTGGTAAGTACACATTCAAGTTTGATTCTTCTACAAATAAGCTAACTGTTGTATATGCTCCAATAGAAGAGAAGGTTTCCATCTTTGGTGACATAGAGCTTGAGCTAAAGAGCACAGATAACATTAAGTACACAGGTAAAATTAATCTTGAAGCAGGCAAATACGCATTCAGAATTGATGATTTTGGTACTACATATTGCTGTGGTATTACAATTGTAGAGAGTAAAGCTAATGTTCCATACAGCACAAAGTATACAGCGGCTACAATATTAGACGCAAAGGGTGGTACATACAGCTTTACATACAACAAGAGTAACAACCAGCTGACAATCTATAAAACTGCATAAGTCTGCTTAATTTGACATAAACAAACAGATAAGCAATATATGCACAAACTAAATAAAGGCTGTGAATAACAGCTGATACTAAACACCATTTAAAATCAGGAAAAGAAATTCGAACAAATTTTGTGACAAGCGAATACTGACCCACAGCAAGGCTGTCGCCTTTTATGAACGCAGTATGAAGTTCAGTGCAAAATATGCCGAAAGTATTTCTGCATTTTAAATGGTGTTTTAGCATAAAAACTCAAGGTTATATTTTTACCTGATACTATTTCATTTCTAACAGGTAGACATCTTTTCGGCATGTTTTTCACCTGACTTCATCGCCTGCCCTTAATAGATGTCAGCCTTGCTGTGGTATACTATTCGTCAGATAAAAAATCTGCTCGAAAATCTTATCCACTGTTTAGAACTGAGATAGTATTAATCAGAAGATAGACTTTTTTTATTGACTTTTTATGTTACTAATGGTAATATATCTAATAGTAATAATACAGAGGTGAAGTGATGGAACATATTATTTTAAGCTTGCTTTTATTAAAAGAAATGACAATTTATGAAATGCGAGCATATATACAGCAGAACCTTTCTACTGTATGTAGTGATAGTTTAGGGAGTATACAAGCAGCGATTAAAAAATTGTTGGATAAGGAGTATATTGATATAGAAGAATATATCGATAATAATATGCTCAAAAAACAGTATAGCGTTACCGAAAATGGTGTTATCTATTTTAAAGAATGGATAGGCACGCCTATGAATATTCAAAAAATGAAAAATATGGAAGAAAGGAAATTTTTTTTCTTAGGAATGGCACCAAAGAAAAAACGTATTGCATTTATAAGAGATTATATTAAGAGCTTAACTGCCGAATATGATAAGCTCTGTCAGATTCAGCAGTTTGTAGATAATACAAAAGATAGTGTGATAGAAACTAATGTAATTCGTATTAGTAAGGAGTTGCTGTTATCAGAGCATTTATTGACTGTTTCAGATGAGTCGGATTTGAAGAATGTCGTAAGTAATATATATGATTATCAAATGTATATGTTAGAGTATGGACTTGCCAGATTAAGAGAAGATATTGTATTTTATGAGAAAATTCTTAGTCGGGAATTAAATTAATAGTAACTGTGTTTTGGTGTTGAAAGGATGTGGCTGATGTGATGGAATATAAAATTGTAGAATATGGATACCTTAATGAGCTTCAAAAGAAGCAAGCTGTTGAATTATTTATAGAGGGCTTTGAACGTTTTATGACATTTTCAAAGGATGAAGATTTGAAAAGAAAGCTGTTTATTGAAATATTTCACAACTCTTTGTTTAAATGTTATGTTGAGAAGGAAAATGTATTAGGCTTGATGGGTATCGCTACAAACAAGGTGCGACCATTAAACTTTGATTGTGATGTATGTGTAAAATACTTTGGAAAGCTTAAAGGTGCTATACTTAGTAAACAGATGAATGGAATATTTCAATCGCCTGTAGTGAAATCAGATAATGAGTTATATATAGATATCTTGGTAACAGCAAGTGAGGCAAGAAGAAAAGGTGTGGGTACAGCACTTTTGAATCATGCATTTGAAATAGAGGGATATACAGTTTGGTCTGTTGAAGCATTTTCTGATAATAAGGCAGCTATTAGATTATATGAAAAGAATGGATTTAAAGTAGATAAAGCTAAAAAGCTATCTTTAATGTGTTTTTTAGGAGCAGGGTATCCTATTAAACTGAAAAAAGAAAAGTAAATCAGTGAGAAACTTAGTTTGTTGGAGTGCTAAATGGTATGTATGAATAAATAATGTGATTAATATAAAATACATAGCTGAGTGCTGTTTTATAAGCCAGCCATTGTAGTGATAAAGCTACAATGACTGGCTTTTTATATGCTGGACAGAACGAGAGTAAAGTTGTTTTTGTTTTGAAAAAACTTACATATAACAGCGTGTTTAATATAAAATTTGGCTTTAGTCAAAATATGACTGATTGCTTATGGTGTTAATATTATAATTAATAAAATTTAAAATATAATACATATAATAAATGCATATCGTGTTAATTTAGTGTATTTCGTGTGTTTAGATATTGGTTTTGTTGAATATCTGTTAAAATATGTAACAAATAAAGGTGATATATAGCAGATGTAAATATTCAAAACGCCAAATAGATAAAAATGTATTTCACGCTGTTTTAGTGTATTTCACGCATTAAACTACAAAAAATGTTGAATTGTTGTTAAAATATACATTAAATAAGCAGAAGTATATAATAAAATATTTAAAATATCAAACACTTTGGTTGAAAGAAAAATAAAAGAAATATTTTTAAGGTTTTGATATTCTGGTTGAATTTTATAAAAGGATGTTTGAATAGTGGATGATAAAAAACTTAAACGATTAAGTCGTGCAGAGCTTTTGGAGCTTTTGCTTTTTCAAACAAAAGAAACTGAACGTTTACAAGAAAGGGTTAAAGAGCTTGAGGCTCAGCTTGCCGATAAGCAGATAAAAATTAAAGAAGCAGGCAATCTTGCACAGGCTGTTCTTGAAGTAAATAAGGTGGTAGAAATAGCTCAGGCAGCAGCAGACCAATACCTTGAAAATGCTGCAAGAATGGAGCAAGAAGCAAGGGCGTTGCTTGAATTAGCAGAGAAAAGTAGCCCTGATAAATAGGTGATTATATGAAAATCGAAAATACTCCCAGCTCTAAGGAGCTTGAGCAGGAATTAAAACGAGAACGCTATAAAAGCAAATATAAGCGAACATTAAAAAGCACAATTTATGTTTTAATTTCATCAGCAGCAATTGCAGTGCTTGTAGCAACTTTATGGTTGCCAGTTTTGCAGATATATGGTTCGTCTATGACACCTACCTTGCACGAGGGTGAGATTGTAATATCGCTAAAAGAAAAAAACTTTGAAAAAGGTGATATCATTGCGTTTTACTTTGGTAATCGTGTGCTGGTAAAAAGATATGTAGCAGGGCCTGGTGACTGGGTAGATATAAATGATGACGGAACAGTGCTTGTTAACGGATTACCAATTGATGAGCCTTATGTTAATCAAAAATCTGTTGGTAACTGCGATATTGAGCTACCGTATCAGGTGCCAGACGGAAGATATTTTATGTTGGGTGATGACAGAGCAACATCTATTGATTCACGACATAGCTCAGTAGGCTGTGTAGCAGAAGAACAAATTGTAGGTAAGATACTATATAGAATATGGCCTTTAGATAGCTTTGGGTCACTAGAATAAATTAAACGATAGAATGGGGTAAAAGTTATTTTAAGAAAAGGAGGTTAGTATGAATAAGAAATTATTGCAGAAAATAGCAAGGTTTAATAAGTCACATAGATTCAAGAAAAAGTGGCAACGAGTTGTTAGTGTTTTAATGGCTATAGTTGTTTTTTGTACGGTGTATGCGTTGATATTACCTGCAATAACAATGGCAGAGCAACCAATATGTGGTGTTGAAGCACATACACATTCAGAGCAATGTTACCAAGCTGTTGAGAGTGATACAGGATTAGTGCAAAAGACTTTAATATGTACAGCTCAGGAGCATATACATACAGACTCCTGTTATCCAGTAGAAAAGGAAGAAAATCAATCCTCAGAATATTTATGTGGTAGCGATGAGCATACACATACAGAAGCTTGCTTAAATACTGTGAATAATGTAACGTGCACTATTCCAGAGCATACTCATAGTGTTTCTTGTTTTGTTGAGAATCTTGACTTAAATGCAGATGTAGAACAAGCTGATGATTGGCAAGCAATGATAGATTCACTTAACCTTACAGGTGATTGGTTTAATGATGTAATGCTAATAGCAAGAAGTCAGCTAGGATATACAGAAAGCACACAAAACTGTATATTAAAAGACGGCAAGCTGAAGGGCTACACCCGATATGGTGCATGGTATGGTGAAGCATATGCAGATTGGAATACATTATTTGCTGGCTTTTGTATTAACTATGCTGGGGTAGAGGGTTTGCCATTTACCCAAGATGTAGAACAGTGGAAAACACAGCTACAAGAAAAAGGTTACTATTATGATACACAGTATTATTCGCCAAAGGTAAGCGACATTATATTTATAGGCTCTGAGGTGGGATTAGTAAACGAGGTTATTCCAGCTACAGAGACAACACCTGCACAGCTAAATGTTATTATTGGAGACAGAGATAACTCGGTTGTAGCTGTTAACTACGAAATGTCAAGCAGTGATATTACAGGCTATGCAAGCTTACCACAGAGTAATAACAGAATGTTAAGCTACAGTGGAACCGATTATACGGTAACTGTTAAATTTGGTGCAGACGCAGGAATACCTCAGAATGCAACACTTGCAGTACAAGAGATACTTCCTGACACAGAGGAATATAAATCATATTACGCACAGTCATTAGAAGAGCTAAAGCGTAGCAGTAGCGTAAATGCTGAAAAAAATCTAGGTATTTCATTCGCAAGATTTTTTGACATCAGCTTTATTGCAGACGGAAAGGTGCTTGAGCCTAACGACGCTGTAGATGTTCAGATAAGCTATGATAATACAATTGAGATTGACCCGATAGATAGTATCGTGGCAGTTCACTTTGCTGATGATGGTATAGAGCTTTTAGAGGTTGAAGCATCACAACCAGAAGAAGTAGCAGAAAATCAAGTGTCTACCTTAGAGTTTACACAGAATAGCTTTTCTGTAGTGGGCACAGTGGTTTCTAACTATAGTGCAAATCTTAATGTAACATCAGCTTCAAGAGTAGACTTTAATACATTAAGTGTAGGCACACAATATGTGTTATATACTCAGTATAATGGTCAATATTATGCAATTATCTCTAAAACAGGAGATAAAGTGTGTTATGCACACCCTATAACAGTAAATTCAAACGGAACTATTAGTTGGGAAAATGCCGACAACGGAATTTTCTGGTCGTTTGCAAGTAATGGTGGCAATTCATATTTTGTGCAAAACTTTGGCTCATCCAGATATTTACACGCTTTTAATAGTAGTAACACCGATTATGGTGCTGTAACCAGTGGTAGATATCCTTCAACACTTACACGACAGTATGACGGATCGTTTATAGCACAGGGTAATGGTAATTATTATACAGGTGTTACAGTAGATACATCTGGAAGAATAACCTTTAACCGAGTGAATGGTTCATCGCAGGCAGCTCGTTTATATCTTGCACGAGTAGGCGATTTCTACAATGTATGGTTTGATGGTACAAACGGTGGAATGATGAGCTACTATGGTGCAGATAATCTTAATCTGCCGGTTGTAAAGAATAATAATACACCAGTAACCGTAACCTTGCCAGAAACCTGGAAGTCATCTACAAAGTATGATTATACTTTACAGGGCTGGTACAACATTAACACACACACCTATTATCCAGTAGACCCTAACGATAATAAAACAGTTACTGCACAGGTTAATGCAGATACAGTATTTTATGCAGATTGGGTAGCTTCAACCTACGATGTAGGTCAGAATAACTCACGTGTGGTAGATAGTCTTGATACAAACGACTTTATCACTACACACGTATTTGACTACAATGTAATGTTTAATGTACAAAGCCTTACACATACAGGCACTATTTCAGCAGGAAGTCATACTGAAAACTGGAGTATTGTAAATAATGGTAGAGTACCTTATAACAACGCAAATACATTAGGCTTTGCATTTGTAGATTACGACGCTGATGGTGATTTTTCTTACCCTCGTGGTAGAGATAATACAAATGTAAACCAAGGTGATGGAATTACAGCTGGAATTATTAACGAGGTAAAACAAGCGTCGGGGGGTAAGGATATAATTGATATTCTATTTAACCCAGATACTGATGTAATTGGTAAAAAATATGTGGGAACAGGTAACTATCTGTTCCAGTATATGGATTCTAATACACCGAATTTCGACGGACAACACGACGGTTACTACTATCTTGATTCAAGAAGAAATGCAGCGTCATATAATCAAACTGACGAGCGTTTTTATCTGTATAATTATCTTGAGCGTACCTCTGACTCCAGAAAAGATGGTGGTATAGGAGAGTATTCAGACTTTTTACCATTTAACTCACCATATATATTTGAAGAATCACAATTAGATAATTATGTAGACAGAATAATGACTCCTGGTTATGAGTACGACGCAAAGGACGGTGCATCAAGCTATCAGGAGTACAACAGTGCAGATGACGCAACTACAAACTATTTCTTCGGATTTAGTAGTGATATTGAGTTCTACTTGCCAAACGATTCTGGAAGTATGGATGAATATGGCAACTATGGTAATATTTCTACTCATGGTGACCATATGATATTCGACTTCCATGGTGATGATGACGTATGGGTAATGATTGACGGCGAGCTAGTGCTTGATATCGGTGGCTTGCACGGTGTAATGTTTGGTCAGATAGACTTTTCAACAGGTACAGTTATCACAGGTAAAGATGGTGGTACAACAGAGACTAAGACCTTTGAAGAGATACTTGGTAAAAACATTACAGAGGGTACACACCATATGACAATATATTATATGGAGCGTGGTAGCTCACAATCTAACTGTGCAATCTATTTTAACATTGCACCAAGATATGAGCTAGAGCTTGCAAAAGAAGATATTGCTACAGCAGAAAGGCTTGTAGGTGCAGAATTTACAATATATACCTGCGAGGCTTGTGCGAATGGTAATTGTAATCAGCATACCACACCACAGCTTGCAAAGCTTTGGGATTCACATCAAGACCATATTAGTGATTCAGCAGATGGTATAGAAGACAATATAAAAAGTACATTTACCACAAATGCAGAGGGTAAATTATCTTGCTGGGGTATCTCAGCTGGTAAAACCTATTATATAAAAGAAACAAAGCCTCCAGATGGTTATCCTGAATCGGATGATCTTATCAGAATTACACTTAATAACCGTGGCACAGCAAAAATCGCAACTACAACTCTACACGGCAATAATGGTATTGCAACAGAGGGCTTTGGAGTTATATCTCAAGATGTAGATGATACATTAAAGGTATTGTGGCTTACTACTTCCAACCAAAAGGAAGGCGAAACTACCGAGGTAAGAGTTGAAAAAACCTGGGCAGAGGGTTCAGAAAATCTGCCAAACGAAATTACAGTATATCTTACTGCCGACGGTAAGCCATATGGACGAACAGCAAAGCTGAACGAAGGCAACGGTTGGTCTTACACGTGGACTGGTCTACCTAAATATGCTACTGACGGAATAGACCGAGAAATTGTTTATGAGGTAGAGGAAGTATTAGTTCCAAACTATATAACAACACAGGATGAAATCAAAAAGGTTGAAGATTATGTAGATTGGGTACACGTAGACCAGATGTCAGACAGTGAAACATATTTATTAGTTCACAATGGGCAGGCACTTACATATAATCAAAATGCATTTGGTTGGATGTCACTAGAGAATGCAAAGCTTGATACAAGTAAATCTGCACACTGGGTAGTTACATCAGACCACGACGGCTTCCATTTAAAAAATGCTTTGGGCTATACAGTAACCTTTAATTCTAACAGCAAACAATTTTATGGCGTTAATAATGATTCTAATTCTCTGAATCAGGTAGTTTATTATTTAAATTCAAGATTGGTAATTCACGACCACGATGTTTATTATCAGTTTAGTAATAATGGTTCATCTGTTACAGAGGACGGTCTTGCATTTACGCTATATCAAAAAGAGGTTCTTACTGGCTTACTTGCAGGTATTACCAATGTGCCTTTAGATGAAGAGGAACAGACCTATGTAGAGGTTACTAAGGTGTGGGCTGACGGCAATGAGCTACACGAAGATGATTCGGCTACCTTTAGCTTGTACTTTGACGGTAAGGATACAGGCAGAGATATAACACTTAACAGCGATAATGGCTGGAAGGGTGGTTTCTATGACCTGCCGTATTACAGACCAGACGGTATAACAGTAATTGAGTATACAGTAAAAGAAGATGAATCAGCAGGCTATGCACCATTTTATTCAAGTGCTGTTGATCTAGAGGCTTTGCCGGCTGTTGTATGGCAACAAACAAATACAATAGAACACAATAAAACCTACAGATTTGTATCTGGCACCTATGCGTTGTCAGTTGATACAAATAATAATGTAACTACGTTACCAAGTGATTCAAGCGATATCAATCAGCAATGGTGGATAACATCTGGCAACAATGGTACAACAGTAATGCAGAATGTAGGTACAAAGCAATATTTAGTATGCTCGTGGGATAATAAACTTTCTATGAATGGAGATATATCAGCAGCATCAACAGTTGCTATAAATAACGGCTTACTAAGATTTGGTTGGTGGGGAAGCTCATATTTAGAGCTGTCGCCAAATTATGCAGGTGTTACAAGCAACACAGCCAATATAACCAACCAAAGCATAAGTGTTATTGCTACAGTATATGGTAAAAACGGTGTAGGTTTCACCGTTAATAATGTTCCAGCTATCTATGAGCTTCCTATCACGGGTGGTATAGGAACAGTAATATTTACATTTGCAGGTATGATTATATTCATTTCTGCTACAGTGTATGTTATCCATATTTGCCAAAGGCGAAAGAGAGGGGGAACAACAGTATAATAAAAATCTGCTACCCCCTAATGGGTAAAGCTTATTAACAAATTAAAGAGCAACAAAAATTTAAAATTAAAAGGAGAGTATAATATGAAACGCTTTTTATCTGTTATTATTTCAATCGTTATGATACTTGCATTATCAGTTAATGCTATGGCAGTAGATACAGCTGTATCAATTACAGGAGATGACGCTGCAAATCGTGAGTATAAGGCATATAAGCTTTTAAATGCATCAGTAAGTGGTTCTAACTATGCGTATGAGATTAACGCAAAATATAAGGATATTCTTGTTGAAGAGCTTGGTCTTGCTGATACAGCAACAGACAAAGAAATCGTTGACAAAATAAGCGAGAAAACAACTGCAGAAGCTATGCGTCATTTCTCAGATGATGTTTACCGTTCAATTTTAGCACAGGGTATCGAGTATGATGCTACATGGACAGGTGCTGACGTAACACTTCCACAGGGCTATTGGCTTATTGCTGATGTTACAGACCTAAAGGGTCAAAATAAGTCAAATTCACTTGTAATGGTTGACACTGTTGGCGATGAATCTGTGACAATCGCTGCTAAGCCAGATGATATAAGAACTCAGAAAAAGGTTGATGATGAAAACGATTCATTTGTTAACCCAAATCAGTTTGCAGAGGACGATTCTACTTTACAGGATACAGCAGACTACGATATCGGCGACAAGGTTCCTTATAGAATTGATATATTAACACCTAACAACACAGCTGCGTATAAATATTATTCATTCATCATTAAAGATAGCGTAGCTCAGGGTCTAACATATGATACAGACTCATTTAAGCTATATGTTAATGCTGAGCCAGTTGTATTAATGGCAAAGGGTTCAACAGGTGTTGAAAATGCAGATTTTATCTATGAAATAGAAACAGATACAGACACCGCTACTGGCGTTCAGACAGCACAAAGACTATATGTATACCCTGCGAATGGCTATACAACAAACGCTGGTGTAGATGTTGATGCAAGCAAAGAAAACGGTGGTGACTACCTAGCATATTTTGGTGAAAACCCAGAACACACTGATGTTAACAACTCAGCAGTAAGATTTGAGTATGAGTGTATTCTTAACGAAAATGCTGTTATAGGTTCAGCAGGTAACCCAAATAACTACACACTAAAGTTTACTAACAATCCATTTGACGACGGTTTTGGTGAAACACCACAGGACACAGCAGTTGTATTTACATATAAAATTACATTTAATAAGGTTGATTCAAAGGGTACAGAGCTTAAGGGTGCAGACTTTACATTGTACAAGTTTGTAGCTGCAAAAGAGCAGAAAACACCAGAAGAGATGGAAGCCGCTGGTTATGTTAAGAACAGTACAGCAAATGCATGGGGTGAATATGTAGCAGTTGCAACAAAATCAACAAACAACGCAACAGAAGGCCAAGCAACAGTATTTAGCTTTAATGGTCTAGATGATGGTCTATATAAGCTTGAAGAAACAGCTACACCTGCAGGCTACAATGGTATTGCTCCTGTAGAGTTCCAGGTTATAGCTAACCACGTAACAACACTTACAGATACAGCTAACGCTCTTACAGAGCTAAGTGCTACACCATTAGTTGGTGGTGCACTTACATTAGAAACAAAAAGAGATGATAATCAAATTATCACAGGCGAAATTACAGCTAATGTAGTAAACCGTTCAGGTAGCGAGCTACCAAGCACTGGTGGTATTGGTAAAACAATATTCTACGTTACAGGTTCTGCTGTATTTATAGGTGCAGTTGTATTCCTAATTACTAAGAAGCGTATGAAGGAAGAATTTTAATTAATATTTAGCTATATTTAAGTGAGGGAGGCTTAAAGCCTCCCTCTATATAGCAGTAAGGAGAGTCCATAATGAAAAATGGCAAGTTGTCAACAATATTTTTTACGCTTGCAGCGTGTTTTGGATTGTCCTTGTTGTTATATCCAAGCTTTAGCGATTGGTGGAACTCTACAGTTCAATCGGGTGTAGTTCAAACCTATCAGGAAAATGTAGAAAATCTTGATGAAGAGGATTATAACAGGTTTTGGGAGTCTGCAAGATTATACAATAAAAAATTGGCAGAGAGCAATAACGGTTTTTTTCTATCAGAAGAACAATTAGATGAGTATAAGCAATTGCTGAATATAACAGGTGATGGTGTTATGGGGTATATTGAAATCTCTATAATAAACTGTATGCTACCTATATATCATGGTACAGATGACGCACTTAGCGTAGCAGTAGAGCATTTGGAATGGAGTAGCTTGCCAGTAGGAGGAGAAAGCTCGCACTGTGTAATTTCAGGACATCGTGGTTTACCGTCGGCTACATTATTTACAAATCTTGACAAGATGATTGTAGGCGACTTGTTTGTGTTACATATTCTAGACGAAGAACTTACCTATGAGGTAGACCAAATACGCATAGTAGAGCCAAAAGAAACTCAGGATTTACAAATTGAGCAGGGTAAGGATTTTGTGACACTTGTAACCTGTACACCTTACGGAATAAACAGTCATCGTATGCTGATACGAGGACACAGAGTAGATAATGTAGAGGCAGCAACAAAGGTGAGAATAACCTCTGACGCAGTTAAGGTAGATAGATTGCTTGTAGCTTCAATACTTGTTGTACCGATAATGATTATAATGTTTACAGTAATTTCGATATTCGAAAAAATTGAAAAATGCAGAAAAGCCAATGTAGAAATTGATACAAAGATAAGGAGTGATATTGATGAAGAATAGTTGCAAATTTGTAGCTTGTTTACTAGTTGTTTTACAGGTTATTTCTTTTGCTTGCATTACAGCGACAGCACTTGATGAATTTGATGTTACTAAAGAATGTAGCTTAACTATTAGCTATATGTACGAAGAAAAGCCTATTGCTGGTGCTAGCTTTGATGTTTTTAGAGTGGCAGATGTTTCTACAGATAAAACCATAACACTTGTTGATGAATTTAAAAATAGTGGTGTACAGCTTAATGGTTTAGATAACGAGGGTTTTAGCGATGTAGCGAAAGTTCTTGAGGAAAAAATCGGCAACGCTAAGCCTGTAAACACATTAAAAACAGATAGCGAGGGCAGTGCTGTTGCAAGTAAGCTTAAAGCTGGTGTTTATTTAATAATAGGTAAGCCTATAGATATGTACAATTACACACATTACACTATGCCTCAGCTTGTGGTATTGCCTTATGAAAATACAATTGAAAATTGCTGGGATTATGCAGTTACATTAAATGTTAAAAGCGTACCTGTAAGCGTAGAAGAAGAGCCTGTAGATCTGACAGTAGTAAAAAAATGGAACGATAAAGGCTATGAAGATAAGCGTCCAACCGAGATTACAGTACATCTTTTATTAAATGGCGAAAAACACGATACTGTTACTTTGTCAGAGAAGAACAAGTGGCAGTATAAATGGACAGAGCTATCACCAATAGGTAAATGGACAGTAACCGAGGAGGTTCCTGCAAATTATGTTTTAGAAATTACCGAAACTGAAACAGGCTTTGAGTTACTTAACAGTCGTAAAGATATTGAGCAAACTGGTCAGCTTTGGTGGCCAGTGCCAGTTCTTTTGATTGGTGGAGGTGCTATATTAATTTTGGGTGTTATGCTACGCAGGGGTAAAAATGATTAGGCGTAATATAATTGCGATTTTCTTTATGCTTTTAGGGATAATTATGATAATATCAGCATTTGGCCTGGTTGGTTATAACTTTTACGAGTCAAAGCAGGCTGAAGTTAAGTCGCAGGCAGTATTACAGCAGATTATAGATAAAATACCCGAAATACCAGAAAAAACTAAGTTAGAACTTGACTATGTTAGCAAGCAAAACGATAAAAGCAATCCTGAAAATGTAGGTAATCAAAGTGTAGAAATGCCAACAATTACTATTTACGAAGTAGAGTATATAGGCTATATAGAAATACCTGGTCTTGGGTTGTCGTTACCTGTAATTAATAATAGTAATCAGTTTAATTTAAATATAGCACCGTGCAGATTTTACGGTTCGGCATATCTTGATAATATGGTTATAGGTGCACATAATTTTGCGTCACACTTTGGGGATATAGGCTCTTTAAGCTTTGGTGAGTCAGTTGTTTTTACAGATGTTGATGGTAATGTATTTAACTACGAGGTAGCAGATATAGAGCTTTTACAACCTCATCAATCTGAATATCTATGTAACAGTGAATGGGACCTTTCTTTATACACCTGCACAATCAGTGGCAGAGAGCGTGTAACTGTACGATGTGAAAGGGTATAGGATAAACCAAATTGCATTAATAAAAAACTGCTTAAAAACAAGATGAAAAAATCCTCTATGGCATAATTTACCATAGAGGATTTTTTGCGTTATAAAGCTAACATATAATGTGGTTTTTTATTATCAGAATCTTTCAATTGCTCCGACAATATATTGTTGAATTAGCAGAACATCTAGAACACTTATTTTACCATTTAAATCAACATCTGCAACCATACGCTCTTCTTCGTTAAGTGCAGAAGAATTAACTGTGTATTTCATAACCATAAGTGCATCTATTATATTAATATTGCCGTCGTTGTTTATATCACCAAGCTTACGATTAAATCCATAAACCTTTATATCATGGTTTGGCATTACTGGTGGTAGGTCTTTCCAGTAAGTGTGACCACCGTCAGCAACTGCTGGTGGAATGATTTCCTCACCTTCGTAATAGGTTTTATATTCTATAAGACTATCGTTAAAGTAAAACTCTACTGTGTAACAGTTTTGCTCAAGTGTAGTTGAGAATTTCATATTACTTGCAGGCATATATTCAGGCACAGCAGTGTTCCAGCCTGTTGTAGTATAACCGTAATCGACATTTACATAAGGTAAATTCAGCTTTTCACCCTCTTTTAGAGCAGTAAAATAGAATAACTCATCTTCAATATAGAATTCAGCTATATATTTTCCGTTTTCCATATATAGTCTTGGGCAGTCATTCTCGCTGAATACCCACACTTTGTCAGGGTCGTAGGCAACATTTTGGTCATCAGTGTATTCAATAAGGTGTGAAAAATCTGCTTCATAAAACTCATCAGCAACAACCTGTATTAGGTCTATACCTTCTGGTTGATAATAGTAGTCATAGCTATTGTATGGTACACCATACAAACCGTATGGTGCACCATATACATAGTCACCATAGTAGCAACCCCAAACAGAAAGAATACCAGGATTTGCGTTGTTGATAATATCTCCACTAAACCAACCAGCTATAGGTTCATCGGCAACATAGTTAACCACATTGAATGTATAACATCTTTGTACCATTGTGTGAGAACCATTAGCGTGCAGCAAGCCGAAGAATCCACCTAAATAGTCACCACTAGGAGATTCTACAAGGCTGTTTTCGGAATAGCAGTTTGTTATTTTTGCTACTGATGATGAAGTAATTGTTATTACTTCACCTGCAAAGCCACCAACATAAGAATCGCCTATTATGTAGTTATCTCTTGTAAAGCAACATTGAATTCTTGCTTCATCTGATAAGCTACTGTACATACCAACAAGAGCACCAACATAGTCGCCCTTTGTTTCGAAATAACTATTCTCAATACCAAGGTTACATATTACAGCATTTTGTGCAGAACCAATAAATCCTACATAGCTTCTTGATAAATCAGACACAAATAATCCGTATATAGAGTGTCCGTCACCGTTAAATGTACCTCTGAAATTGTTTTGAGTGCCATTATCAAGCTGTATACCAGCTGGCTCCCAATGGTTTTCTGGGTAATATCTATCACCTGTAAGGTAACTTTGTCCCCAGTTTCCATAGTTTGTAATATCATTATAATAGATACTATTGCCAAGCATATAATATGCTGAGCCATACTTAGCGTTTTCGTTATTGATTAAATAAGAGAAGTAATCAAGCTGTTCTGGTGATGAGATTATATAAGGGTCGTAAGGTGCACCAGTACCAGATTCAAATCGAGTAGCCTTGTACTTTGCTTTTACAACAATATTATTTGTTACATTAGTATAGTGGTTGTTGTTCCAGTGGGTGAATTCGTAGCCCTCGAATACTGGTGGAGTTGGAGGTGTTGTAGAGCCACCAAACTCTACCTTTTCTTGTGAAATAACCTTATTATCTCTGTCAACAAAGGTTACTGTGTAAATTTTTGCGTCAGATTTTTTGTAGGTAGCTTTAATTGTTGTGTTAGCTGTAATATTTGTTCCGTTACTACTCCAGCCCATAAATATATAGCCTGTGCGTTTTGGTGTAGCAGGCTGTACAGCGTCTGCGTTTTTAGCTACCTGCTGTGTAGAAATAACTGTGCCATCGTAATCTGTATATGTAACAGTATATGTAACAGGCTTTTCGCTTTCTGGCTCAAGGATATTAAAATAAATTACCTTTTTGCCAGTATATTCGCCCATACCTTCTATTGTAATGCTTGCTCTGCCTACTTCTTTATTGTTATTACCGTATGCAATATAGTCAACATTTCTTTTTAGTACCTGACCATTGAATGTAATAGTAACATTAGGTAGTATATAATTGCCGGTGTACTCAACATCATTCACCTTTGAAAATTCAGCAGTGCAGACATCCTTTGGAGGTATATTAGCTCTGTAGCTTACAATGTTACTTTCTTTGCAGTAATGTCCGCTAGCATATGTTGTTACATTGCTGTCAACCTCAAAGGTAACATCTGCTGTGTGAGAGTAATATTTTACCTTAAAGTAATATGTGCTGTCAGCGTCAGTGCATATGCTTGTAACATCATGCTGGTTAACAGTACCCAAGTTAGCAGTAACACCTATTCCCTTCCACTCGCCACTGCCTTCTTTTCTGTAAAAAATGTCATATTGTCCTTCTCCGGTGTGTTCGTCGGTCCAGTTTAATATAATACGATTGTCAGAATTTTTATTAATAGAAAGTACAGGTGCTGTAGTTTCTTTTGGTGTGGTTACAGCAACTACATTACTATAAGCACTGGCATTATCGTATATTGCGTCTGAGTCCTCTGTTTCGTAGAACTTATATTTAAACATATACTTGGTGTCAGGCTGTAGGTTTAGCTCCGCAGGATTAAAGCCAGTGCTTTCATGCGTATCTCCATCACACCAGCCATAAAAAGCATCGTACCATGATTTACCATTATCGTTTGAAATGTAAAATCTGTACATCTGGTATTCATCGTATGTATAATATGTTAATTTTATTACATCGTCTTCGTAGCTGATACTGTCTATAAATGGTTCTTCACCCAAATCTACAACAGTGTCATCCTCTTGATATTTAAAGGAAACCTCTCGTTCAACACCATAATACTTAACACCCTTGTAGGTATTAAACAGCTTTAATGTGTATTTATAGTTTGTGCCAACCTCAAGGTCACCCTTGTTGTCGTAGTACCAGGTGGCATTCATATCCTCACCGAAGGTTTTTAGCAACACTTTTTCGTTAGTATCTAAATTTGTTCTGTAAAGCTCAGCTGATACTATTGCACCCCAGTGTAGGAACAGACCCTTTCCTGCACCTTCTTCAGCCAGAACCTCAACAACAAGATATGGCTCTTGTCCTGTATATACATATGCTATAGTGTCACTAAGCTCACTGTCTGATATGCTGTTGTCTGATGTTACAGCCTTAACCTTTAAGAAATAAACAGTGCTTGCTGGTACTGCATATAAATCAGTCATATCAATAGAATAGATTGAATGGTATGTAGAGCCTATATATGTATATCCACTGTCTTCTGACTGGCTGGCATAAATCTGATAATATTCAGCATTTGGAACAGCGTTCCATGTTATAGTTGCACCGGTAGATGCACCAGTCTGTATTGGTTCAGCTGTAGGCTTTTGTAGCTTTGTACTTCCAGCGTCTTTAACTGTAACCTCGCAATGGGTTATTATATTGTTTACTGTACAAGCTACAATTTCGGTAGTACCCGAGGATTTTGCTGTAACAGTACCATCTGAGCTAACTGTTGCAATACCATCGTTTTTACTGTGGTAGCTTATAGTTTGTGAAGCATTTGCTGGAGTAACTGTACCACTTAGCTTAGCTGTAGCACCCTTTGCAAGCTCTAGCTTACTGTTAGAAAGTGTAAGCGAAGTAGGTGTTGCTACGCTTTTATATTCAATGGCTTTTTTTACAGCTTCATAAGCGTTTACCCTGCCGTAGCCTAGGTAGTCATCATAGCCACCACCGTTTATATCATCTGCTGTGCTGTAGATAATATCCTTAACCTCATCAACTGTAAGTCTTGGATTAACTGAAAGCACCATACCTGCTACAGCAGCAACAACTGGAGATGCCATGGATGTACCTGATAATGTTATATACTCATCGCCAGGAATTGTACTGTATACATACTCACCAGGTGCAGAAATTTTGTTTTTGCTAGCACCATAGTTAGAGAAATAAACTCTTTCTTCACAGGTAGTATCAAGTGCAATAACACTTATAGCACCATCGCAGTCAGATGGATAGCAATATTCATCTGTGTTTTCGTTACCAGCAGCACAAACAACAACACAACCACTGTTTACTGCTAATGTAACGGCATTCTGGAATATATTATTAGGGTCACCTTGACCACCTAATGACATATTGATAACTCTTGCACCATTTTCGACTGCATATTTTATAGCTTTATATACACTTATAGTGCTAAAAGCACCACCATAGCCCAAATCACAGCCGATTCCTATTACTTCAATTGAGCTGTTATCAAGTGCAGAGCCTACACCAGCTGCACCAATACCATTGTTTGCCTCAGCAGCAATAATACCACTTACGTGAGTACCATGTATGGTATTATCGCTTGTAAGTGGGCAAATAATACCATCTGATGTAATACGAACAGATAAATCCTTATTGATTACATTTTTTAAATCCTCATGCTCAATGTCTGCACCGGTATCAATTACAGCAACCTTAACCTTTTCGTGGTCAGTTGTTGCAAGCAGCTTCCATGCGTCAACTGATTTTATAGCGTCTAAATGGAATAATTCCTCATACTTAGCGTCGTTGATATAATCTCCAACGTTATAATCAGTTGTATAAACCTGATCCTTTTCAACATACTCAATTTTTTCGTTAGCTTCAAGCTTAGTTATAGCGTTATCAACTGTATCTTCAAGAGAAATTGATAGCTTAACAAGCTTTCTGTCCTCTGTGTAAGACAAAACCTGATCAATGCTCATTCGCTCATCAGTGAATATGTCAGGAATTTCTTCATCTTTAATGCCTGGCTTTGTTACAACCAAAACCTCACCAGGTACATAGCCAAGCTCAGCTGGCTCAGTTTTTCGCTCGTTTTGTGCGTTGATGTAATTTTCAAAAATTACATCACCTCTTGAGTCTACAACGCTGTCAAGCTTTTCGGCATTTTCAGAAGCTCCGTTGATGTAGTAGTTGTCAAGCACCGTACGCAAAGCTTCTTCGTAGGTAGCTGTATCTTTAATATTGTTGATAAGCTCGCCTGCTTTGCTTGGTTGCGATGCGATTTTCTCTACACGACTGACAGTGCTTTCGTTGATTGTTGCTATAGCCTCTGATTTTTCAGGTGCTACTGCTTTACTATTTGCAACAGTATTACCAACGGCAGCTACACTGGCAGGTGTAGTGGTAGAAAAAATCATAGCAACCGACATAGTTGTTGCTATAATTTTTCTGCGTAAGTTCATAATCCTCTCTCCTCAAATAATTATTTAATTACCATAAATATAATAGTAACCTTGTTGATTATACTGCAACAAGGTTATGTTTTCAATACAGGCGAATTTAGTTATTGTATTTTTATAAGATTTGTATAATAAACCTATTGAAATTAAGTGAAAAAATCCCCTAACTATTTTAAAGAATCTATGTGTAGTCACAATATCTTTTAATAGTTAAGGGATTTTGTTTTTAGTTATTATATGATTGCTTACGATTAATAAATCAGCAGACTTATTTTACGGTAATCTTGCAGGTAGCAGTTTTACCATTGTAGGTTGTCGCAGTAATTGTTACTATGCCAGCCTTCTTAGCTGTTACAATACCAGCACCCGCTACAGTAGCAATGTTTTTATTAGAAGATGTATAGGTAACAACTCTAGATGCCTCTCCATTAGGTAGCTTGCTGTTAAGGTCTAATATCTCACCAACTTTAAGTGTAGCACTTGTTTTGTTAAGAGCCACACTTGTAGGAGCTTTTTTAACTGTTACCTTACAAGTAGCAGTTTTACCATTATAGGTTTTTACAGTGATAACAGCTGTACCAGTTGCTTTACCTGTAGCCAAGCCACCACCAGCTTTTACGTTTACTACATTAGGATTGCTTGATGAATATACAGTATTATAGGAAGCTGAGCCTTGAGGAAGACTGCTGTTGAAGTCGAATTGTTCACCTATACCAATAGTTAGTGTGCTTTTGTTAAGTGAAACGCTTGTAGGAGCTTTTCTAACTGTTATCTTACAGGTAGCAGTTTTACCATTGTAGGTTGTAGCAGTAATTGTTACTGTGCCAGCTTTCTTAGCAGTTACAATGCCAGCACCCTCTACAGTAGCAATGTTTTTATCAGAAGATGTATATGTAACAACTCTAGAAGCCTCTCCGTTAGGTAGCTTGCTGTTAAGGTCTAATATTTCGCCAATACCAAGCGTAGCACTTGTTTTGTTAAGAGCAACGCTTGTAGGAGCTTTTTTAACTGTTACCTTACAGGTAGCAGTTTTACCATTGTAGGTTTTTACGGTGATAGTTGCTGTACCAGTTGCTTTACCTGTAGCCAAGCCACCACCAGCTTTTACATTTACTACATTAGGATTGCTTGATGAATATACAGTATTATAAGAAGCCGAGCCTTGAGGAAGACTGCTGTTGAAGTCGAATTGCTCACCTATACCAATAGTTATTGCACTTTTGTTAAGTGAAACGCTTGTAGGAGCTTTTTTTACTGTTAGCTTACAGCTTGCTACGCTTCCGTTTGCAGTTTCTACTGTGATGTTAGCAGTACCCACAGCTTTAGCAGTGATTTTACCATTGCTGTTTACTGTAGCAACCTGTGTATTACTGCTTTTCCATTTATATGTGGTTGTTATGTTACTTGTAGGCTTAAGCGTGTAGCTTTCGTTAACCCCTAGTGTAATAGCTCCCTTATTAAGCTTTACAATCTCTGTTTGTGTACCTACTGAAGAAAATCTGATTCTATTTTCGATAGCATAGCTTTCTGCCTCAGTACCACTATATCCATAGATTACAAAATTTTCTACATTGTTACCTGTTGAATTATCATAGCCTAATGCGCTTTCGTTAATATTTGTAACTGATTTAGGAATAGTTATACTTTTTAATCCTGTAGAAGCAAATGCGTATGCACCTATTTCTGTTAAAGTGCTTGGCAATTTTATTTCGGTTAAGCTACTACATTCTATAAAAGCGTATTGATATATTATCTTAACACCTTCAGGAATGGTTACATTTTTTAGTTTTTTACATTTTGCAAATGATTGTGTTGACACAGCAGCGTTTTTAGAAAGCTTAGCAGTTGTAAGATTGATACAACCAGAAAAGGTATAACAACCCATATCTGTAATACTATCAGGCAATGCTATAGAGGTTAGATTAGTACAATCTTCAAAAGCATACCAACCTAAGGTTGTAACACTATTTGGAATTGTAATGTTTGCAAGAGTTTTATTGCAAAAAAAAGCAGATGTTCTGATTTCTTTTACTGTTGACGGAATAGTAAAGCTAGAGCCAACCCTTGCAGGTGGATAATACATCAAAGTTGTTTTATCCTTATTATAAAGAACGCCATTAGCAGAAGAATAATTGCTGTTTTGTGGGTCTACTATAATCTCTTTTATATTGTAGCTTCGGTGGAATGCTTCGGTTGGTAAGTATTCTACATTTTTAGGTATAGTTACACTATTAAGGGTATTATTGTTTGCAAAAGTAAATTCATATATTTGAGTTACAGGTATACCATTGATTTCGTTTGGGATTACTACATTTTGTGATGTACCTATGTACTTGCCTATAGCAACTGTGTTGTTAACAATCTCATAAGAGAAGGTGTCTGCACCTATTGTATAGAGATATGTTGTAGAATTGCTATCTTGAGATGTTGCTACAGTAGCTTCTTCATAAGCTGAAGCTGATGTTGTGCAAACTGATGTTGCAGAGAGTATTAGTGCTGTCATCAAAACAGCAAGAATTTTTTTACCTTTCATTTCTTTAACCTCCAAAAAATCTAATTTAACACTACCGTATAAGCTGCCCCTAACAGCTTATAGCAGAAAATGTATACACTATAAAATTACATTAAGTGTAGCTATATTCTACCACGTTTTACTCTTATAAACAACTAAATTAACAAAAAAATAAAGTGAATATATAAAAAATGCAACATTTGTACTAATCAACAAATAAGCTAAACACTTCTTGTCGATTGTTTATACAAATACCTGTTTTAACGTGGAATAGATTATCGAGTAGAATTTGGTTAGTATAAGACTCCAACGCAGTCAAGCTTTCATTTATCAATGAGAAGGATGAAGTGCTGAGTAAATTATACCGACAAGTTGTCTAGTGTTTAAATAGGTATTAATATAAATAGGTGTTAGTATTAAAGCCAATTGTTTGAATAAAAAATTATCTAAATATTCTGATATAAATACTATATATAATAGTTAGCTTTTGCAAAATAAAAAGCGGTGCTTATATTAGAGCGTGAGTATGAATTTTTATAATATCTTGTATACATTAGAAAAAACGCACAGACTGGCATTATTGACAAAAATGAATAGCAAATGGTGTGTGTTATGTATAAAACAACACCTGTTTTTTTAGGTGGATTAACAGTGAAATACTATAAACAAAAATACTAGTGCATTTATATAAAAAGGCTTGGTAAAGTTTGTACAATAAAAGAATATCTTTTTTTGCGAAAAAAATGGTAAAATACTAATGTGTAATGTTATGAGTGTTTCTAAATTTAAGGTGAAATTGAGAAATACTTTAGTTGCTAAAACTAATCTTAGGAGGTAAATTTTTATGGTTAGAAGAAAATCAACTCGTATACTAGCTAGTATGATGTCAATTATTTTAGTGATATCTATGCTATGTATGGGTACAGTAGTAGCTTCTGCTGCTGAAATCGACACAGAGCCTAGTAGTGCAGGTGGTGCAACAGCTGTTCTTAACAACGCAGCTGGTTGGAGTACTTGCTATATTTACTATTGGGGTAACAGTGGTAGCGTTAGTAATGCTTCATGGCCAGGTCAAAAGCTAACAGACGCAGACAAAAACGCAGATGGATTCTACGAGGTTACAATTCCAGAGTCTCATCTTGCAGAGACTAACGGTGTTATCTTTAACAATGGTTCTGCACAGAGTGCTGACCTAGACATCGCTTCAGGCGAGTGCAAGGTTTACAACAACAAAGATGCATCTTGGAAAGATTATGACACAAACCCACTGAAGGTTACTTTTACAGCCAACGCTGAGTCACCACAGTACAAGGGTACAGAGATTGCTCTAACAGCTACAGCTAATGGCGGTAGTGGTGTGTATACATACACATTCAAGGCTAACTCAACAACAATCTACACAGGTAGTAATGGTACTTGCAACTGGACACCTACTGCTGCAGGTAACTACACAGTTACAGTTGACGTAAGCGATACAACTGGCTTGAAAAACTCAAAGAGCTTAACATTCGAAATTAAAGACGATTCTACAGCTGTAGAGCCTGTTCTAAAGGGTATTTCAACAGGCTATGCAAACAATACAGTTCCTGTAAATTCACAGGCTTCTGTTAAGGTAAATGCATCAGGTGGTAAGATTGGTACAAACCTTCTATTCTATAAGGTTGCTGTACTAAGCCCATCAGGCACAGCAGTAAACACAGTTTATTACAGACAAACTAACACTCTTAACTTTACACCAACAACAACAGGCGATTACACAGTAAAAGTAACAGTACAGAACAGTCACAACGCAACAGTAGAAAGAACATTTACTGTTAAGGCTGTTACATCAACAGATATTGCACCTTCAATATCTTCATTTACTGCTTCAAAAACATCAGTAACAACAGGTACAGCTGTAACACTATCAACAGTAGTTGCTGCAGGTACAGGTACTGCTAACTTTACTTATGCTTACACAGCTAACGGTACAGCAATTAAGACACAGTCTTCTTCTTCAAGAAGTAACTCAACAACTTGGACACCAACAACAGCAGGTACATATACTCTACAGGTAACTGTTACTGACTCTAAGAAGCTAACAGCTACTAAGACAGTTACAGTAACTGTAACACAGCCAGATTATACTGCTGGTGATGTAACAGGCGATAATAAGGTTTCTGCACTGGATGCAATATATCTAATTAATGCTATAAACGGTAACCCAAGTTATGCTATTACAGCAGGTTCAGCTACATTCAAGGCTGCAGATATGGATGGAAACAATAAGCTAGGTCTTACTGACGTACTAGCAATAATGCAGGCTTACTTATAAAGGTTTACTTTATGTGTCTACCTATAATAGCTAACTATAATAGCTGAAATTATAGGAGAGGGGGACGCTAACAATGAAAAAGTTTAGCAAAGTAATATCAGTTTTGTTATCTGTTCTTATAATTTTAACTACGGGTATTGTTTGTGTAAGTGCTGCTTCTGAAACAACAGAAGCTTCACAGAGCACAACGGGTATTACAGTTCATTACTATACTGAAGGTGCAAAGACACCAACAGTTTATTACTGGAACAGCTTGCCTCAAAATATAGGTGAGCCTGTATACCCTGGTAAGTCTATGTCTAAGGATTCAGCTCAGGGTGAAAACTGGTATACTTATACATTTAAAGATGTAACTAAAATTAATATGCTGTTTATCGAAAGTGGTAAGCAGTCAAAAGAGCTAACACGAAGCAGTGCAGGTGAGTATTGGTATAAGAATGGTATTTGGTATTCATCAAATCCAGATAATCTTGACCCACTTACAACAGACCTTCGTGAAGATTCAATCTACTTTGTAATCACAACTCGTTTTTACGATGGCGACAGTGGCAACAACGTTCACTGCTGGGACGACTCAAAGGCTAACAACCCAGACAGCGACCCTGCATGGCGTGGTGACTTCCAAGGTTTGATTGATAAGCTAGACTATATTAAGGCGTTGGGCTTTAGTGCAATTTGGATAACTCCTGTAGTTTCTAATGCCAGTGGTTACGACTACCACGGTTACCATGCTTTCGACTTCTCAACAGTAGATGTTCGTTACGAGAGCGAGGGTGCAACTTATCAGGACCTTATCAATGCAGCTCACGCAAAAGGTATGAAGATTGTACAGGACGTTGTATGGCAGCATACAGGTAACTTCGGTGAGAAAAACTTCTGTCACTTGTTTGATAAGAAGTATACAACAATTCAAGACCTAGGCGATTTGGCAACAAGTATGGTGCCTACACAATATCTGCTAGAGTCTTATGGATTAAGCTCACCAGAAGAATACTATGCTCAGAAGCCAGAGGTACAGTACAGCCAAAGACTAGACCTTATGAAGCAGCTTTCAGCTGGTGGTAACAACGTAACATCTTCACCTACAGGTGATGTTGGTGTTGATGCTATGGTCTCCAGAGACTCTAAATACAACGCTAAAAACTATTATCATAACGGCTATTGGCAGAGCCTTAACTGGGACGACTGGACCTGTAAATTCTGTCAGATAGCAGGTGACTGTGTAGACCTTAACACAGAAAACCCAGAAGTAGCAGAAAAGCTTGTAGAAATTTATGGTGGCTATATTGGAATGGGCGTTGACGCATTCCGTGTAGATACAGTAAGACATATTTCAAGACTTTCATTAAACACAATGTTTAATAAGCAGCTAAATGCTATTGGTGGTAGTGACTTCTATATGTTTGGTGAAATCTGTACAAGATATTCACAGGTATGGTACAGAGGTCACGCAAGTGAGTCTACAATGTTCTATACATGGGACGAACCAGATACATCTTACACAAGCCAGTGGAAAGATACTAATACTCCAGACAATGTTCAGCATAATATGGAGCTTACTTTAAAGCACTGGGCAGAGTATGATGATCCATCAAATAATCAACCAACAAGTACAAATGCATTCCTAGACGGTAACGATTACCACACACCTGACTATAGCAAGGCTTCAGGTATGGGTGCTATCGACTTCTTAATGCATTGGAAGTTTGACTCAGCAAGTGGTGCTTTTAGTGGTGCTCTTGAAGAGGATAAGTACTTTAACGACTCAACATGGAATGTTGTATATGTTGACTCACACGACTATGCACCAGACCAGAACCAGCAAGAGCGTTTTACAGGTGGCACAGCTACTTGGGCAGAGAATATGTGCTTGATGTTTACATTCAGAGGTATTCCTTGCTTGTATTATGGTTCAGAGGTTGAGTTCCAGAAGGGACAGCTTATCGATAAGGGTCCTACAATTCCATTAAGCACAACAGGTCGTGCTTACTTTGGTGAACATCTAGAGGGCGATGTAACTGCATCTGACTTTGGTGTATACACAGCTAGTGGTACAATTAAAGAAACACTAGAGAGTCCTCTATCACAGCAGCTATCAAAGCTTAACCAGATTAGAAGAGCAGTACCTGCACTTCAAAAGGGTCAGTATTCAGTAGATGGCGTTTCAGGCGATATGTGCTTTAAGCGTGGATATACAAACCCTGATTCAGGCGAAAAGAGCTTTGCTTGCGTAGCTGTTACAAACGCTGCTACATTTAAGAGTATTCCTAATGGTACATATATAGACGCTGTAACAGGTGACACAAAAACAGTTACAAACGGTACTCTAAGCATTTCTGCTTCTGGTAAGGGTAACTGCCGTGTATATGTACTAAGCTCAAACGGCTATACAGGAATTGACGGTAAAATCGGTGGCACAACAACATATCTAAAATAATAATTAAAAGACAATGAGACTTTAAGTAGTCTGTAATATGGCAGGCTTATTAAAGCAATAGAGAATAAAAAAGGAGGAAAGTGAGCGTGAAGAACTTTAAAAGAGTTATTTCTATAGTTCTTGCCGTAATGCTGGTTGTTACTTGTGGTATCCTTACAGTTAACGCTGCCACAACTGATGTTGAAACATCAGAGGCTGGTGGTATTACTATCCATTACTATAGCACTAGTAAAACAACACCAAGCATTTACTATTGGAATAGCTTACCAACAAATATAGATTCACCAACTTATCCAGGTGTAGCTATGACAAAAGATACCTCTGCAGTTGGTGGCTCAGATGGTACATGGTACAAATATACATTTGCAAATGTAACAAAAATTAACTTTATCTTTGTTGAGAATGGTGTACAGTCTCAGGAGTTTACAAGAGAGTACACAGAGAAATCACAGGGCCAGTGGTGGTACAAGACTAAGTGGACTACAGCAAACCCATTTGAAAAAGATGATTACGAGCGTACAGATCTTAGAGAAGATTCAATTTACTTTGTAATCACAACTCGTTTCTACGATGGTGACACAGGTAACAACGTTCACTGTTGGGACGACTCAAAGGCTAATAACCCAGACAGCGACCCAGCTTGGCGTGGTGACTTCAAGGGTCTTATCGAGAAGCTAGATTACATTAAAGCTCTTGGCTTTAGTGCAATCTGGATTACACCTGTAGTTTCTAATGCTAGTGGTTACGACTACCACGGCTACCATGCATTCGACTTTGCAACAGTTGACCCTCGTTACGAGAGCAGCGATACAACCTATGAGGATCTAATTGCTGCTGCACATGATAAGGGCATAAAGATTGTACAGGACGTTGTATGGAACCACTCAGGTAACTTTGGTGAGGCTACACTTGCACCAATGTTTACAAAAGAGTATTCAACACTTAAAGACCTTGAATCACTTGACAGTATGAAGTTGATTCCTAATTCAACACTTGCACAGAAATACCCTAACTATGACTCACTAAATGGTGATGCACAGTATGCAGCAAGACTTGCAATTATGAAAGAGGATGCAAACGATACTAACCATTATTATCATCACGATAAATCATTGAGCTACGGCTCATACACAGAGCAGACTGGCCAGATGGCTGGTGACTGTGTAGACCTTAACACAGAAAATCAGGCTGTTGCTGACTACCTTGTAGATACATATATGAGTTATGTAGATATGGGCGTTGATAGCTTCCGTCTAGATACAGAAAAGCACATCAACCGTTGGACACTTAATATGGCTTACTTCCCTAAGTTTACAGCAGTAGAAAACTTCTACATCTTTGGTGAGGTTTGTGCTAGATACCACGGTGCATTCAACGAGGGTGGTGCTTCTGACTCTTGCTTCTTCTACACATGGAAAGAAACAGACAGTGCTTACACAAGTGGTTGGAGCACATCAGACTGGAAATCAAACTACGACAAGGCTGTTGCTCACTTCGGTAAGTATCAGGTAAGAGATGAGTCTTACAACAGTAATAACGCATTCCTAAATGGTAGCGATTACCATACACCTGACTATAGCAAGGCAAACGGCACAGGTGTTATCGACTTCCCAATGCACTGGGCATTTACAACTGCATCACAGGCTTACAATGTTGCTATGGGTGCAGATAAGTATTACAATGATGCAACATGGAATGTTGTATATGTTGACTCTCATGACTATAGCCCTGATACATCACAGACAGTTCGTTACAACGGTGGTACACAGGCTTGGGCTGAGAATATGTGCTTAATGTTTACATTCCGTGGTATTCCTTGTGTATACTATGGTTCTGAGGTAGAATTCCAGACAGGTCAGGTTATCGACGTTGGTCCTGGTGCTCCATTAAGCACAACAGGTCGTGCTTACTTCGGTGATCACATTGAGGGTTCTGTAACTGCTACTGACTTTGGTGTATATACAGCAAGTGGTACAGTACAGTCAACACTAAATAAACCACTATGTCAGCAGCTATCAAAGCTAAACCAGATTAGAAGAGCTGTACCTGCTCTACAGAAGGGTCAGTACGCTTCTGTTGGTGATATGTGCTACAAGCGTGCATACACAGATCCAGAAACAGGCGAGAAGAGCTTTGCTTGTGTAGCTGTAACAAACGGTGCTACATTCTCTGGTATTCCAAATGGTACATATATCGACGCTGTAACAGGTGATACAAAGCAGGTTACAGGTGGTTCATTATCAGTTTCAGCTCCTGGTAGAGGTAACTGTAGAGTTTATGTACTAAGCTCAAACGGCTACAAGGGTATCAGTGGTAAAATTGGTGGTACAACAACATACCTAAAATAATGATTTTCTGAAATAATAATTTACAGAGAATTGAGCTTTAATGAGCCTGTAACCTTCGGATTACAGGCTCAGAAATGCAAAAAATAATATAAGGAGGAAATGCAAGATGAATAGCTTAAAAAGAGTTATTGCAATAGCACTTGCTGTGATGATGGTTGTTACCTGTGGTATTATTACAGCTAATGCTGCCACAACTGATGTTGAAACATCAGAGGCTGGTGGTATTACTATCCATTACTATAGCACTAGTAAAACAACACCAAGCATTTACTATTGGAATAGCTTACCAACAAATATAAATTCACCAACTTATCCAGGTGTAGCTATGACAAAAGATACCTCAGCAGTTGGTGGCTCTGATGGTAGCTGGTACAAATATACATTTCCAAATGTAACAAAAATTAACTTTATCTTTGTTGAGAATGGTGTACAATCTCAGGAGTTTACAAGAGAGTACACAGATAAATCACAGGGTGAGTGGTGGTACAAGACTAAGTGGACTACAGCAAACCCATTTGAAAAAGATGATTACGAGCGTACAGATCTTAGAGAAGATTCAATCTACTTTGTAATCACAACTCGTTTCTACGATGGTGACAAAGGTAACAACGTACATTGCTGGGACGACGCACAGGCTAACAACCCAGACAGCGACCCAGCTTGGCGTGGTGACTTTAAGGGTCTTATCCAAAAGCTAGACTACCTTAAGGCTCTAGGTTTTAGTGCAATCTGGATTACACCTGTAGTTTCTAACGCAAGTGGTTACGACTACCACGGTTATCACTCATTCGATATGACAACAGTTGACCCTCGTTATGAGAGTAGCGACACAACTTATGAAGATCTAATCGCTGCTGCACATGATAAGGGTATGAAGATTGTACAGGACGTTGTATGGAACCACACAGGTAACTTTGGTGATCCATTCCTAGCTCCTATGTTCACAAAGGAGTACAGCACAATTAATGACCTTGGTACAGCTGATTGTATGAAGGTTATCCCAGGTTCAGACCTAGCTAAGAATTATTCGAACTACGACAGCCTACAGCCAGGTGCTCAGTTCCAGGCTAGACTAGACTGTATGAAGGCACACATTACAAACTCACTAAACTCTAAGGAATATTACCATAGAGAGACAGGAATGGGATATGAGTCTTCAATCGAGCAGCAGGGTTCAATGGCAGGCGACTGCGTAGATATTAACACAGAGAACCCAGTAGTTGCTCAGTATATCACAGATACATATCTTGAATATGCTAACCTAGGCGTTGATGCTTTCCGTCTAGATACAGAAAAGCACATCAACCGTTGGACACTTAACAACGCTTACTTCCCAGCATTTGATGAGCTAAAGGCTCAGAACTTCCACATCTATGGTGAGGTATGTTCTAGAGTTCGTGAAACATGGAACCACAACATTCCATCAAGTTCACCTGCATTCTTTACTTGGAAAGAAACAGAGAGTGCTTGGCAGGGTAACTGGAACAATTCAGACCCAACTGCTAACATTGCAACATCTATCGCTCACTACGACGCACATAGAAGCCCAGAGGGTCTTCCAACAAGTAAGAACGCTTACCTAAATGGTAATGATTACCATACACCAGACTACTCAAAGGCTAATGGTACAAGTGTAATTGACTTTACAATGCACTGGAACTTCCAGGATGCTGGTAGTGCTTACCGTGCAGCTCTTGCTGAGGATGACTATATGAATGACTCAACATGGAATGTAGTATACGTTGACTCACACGACTATGGTCCAGATGGTATGGAAAAGACACGTTACAGCCAGGGTACACAGGCTTGGGCAGAGAACTTCTGCTTAATCTTTACATTCCGTGGTATTCCTTGTGTTTATTATGGTAGTGAGGTAGAGTTTGCCAAGGATATGCCAATCGATGTTGGTCCTGCACAGCCTCTAAGCACAACAGGTCGTGCTTACTTTGGTGACCACCTAGAGGGTAGCGTTACTGCTACTGACTTTGGTCAGTACACAGCTAGTGGTACAGTACAGTCTACACTAAACAGCACACTATCACAGCACCTAATCAAGCTAAACCAGATTAGAAGAGCTGTACCTGCTCTACAGAAGGGTCAGTACGCTCATGTTGCTGATATGTGCTACAAACGTGGCTATACAGACCCAGAAACAGGCGAGAAGAGCTTTGCTTGCGTAGCTGTAACAAACGGTGCTACATTCTCTGGTATTCCAAATGGTACATATATCGACGCTGTAACAGGTGATACAAAGCAGGTTACAGGTGGTTCATTATCAGTTTCTGCTCCTGGTAAGGGTAACTGTAGAGTTTATGTACTAAGCTCAAACGGCTACAAGGGTATCAGTGGTAAAATTGGTGGCTCAACAACATATCTAAAGTAATAAGTAAATAGCTTTTACTTGGGTGGCTTCAAATTCAATCGAGTTTGAAGCCACTTTTTTATACCTTTTCGATAGTAAAGTTGGAATTTATCGGTGTCATCTAACACCAATACCGAATGAGAAAAATCATAAAGTTTAGGCTTCTTCGTACCCAGACAAAATCAGATTTATAAGAAAAAATAGTTGACAAAACACTATGAATTATGGTAATATATAAAACTGTTGGGTAGTATATTTTTATAAGAAAAATGGTGAAAAAACACTGTTTAAAGTCAATAAAAATGTACAAGCCTGAGTCAAAAAATTATAGGTTTTGCTTATTTTTTGAGTGATGCTTATAATTAGAATAATCGCTGTTAAATGCGTTATAATAAATACGCATATAACATATAAAAAATTTATTGTTTGAGGAAAGGAGGAGAACTATGCCTACATTTAATCAGTTGGTTAGAAAGGGTCGTCAGGTTACAGAGAAGAAAGCTAAGGCTCCTGCTCTACTAAAGGGTTGGAACTCAAAGAAGAGAGTTGCTATCGATCAGAGCTCACCACAGAAGAGAGGCGTATGTACTGCTGTAAAAACTGCTACACCTAAGAAGCCTAACTCAGCTCTTAGAAAGATTGCCAGAGTAAGACTATCAAATGGTATTGAGGTTACTTCATATATCCCAGGTGTTGGCCACAACCTACAGGAGCACAGCGTTGTTCTAATTCGTGGTGGTAGAGTTAAGGATATCCCTGGTGTTCGTTACCACATCATCAGAGGTACACTTGATGCACAGGGCGTTGCTAAGAGAATGCAGTCTCGTTCTAAGTACGGTGCTAAGCGTCCAAAGGCTGGTAAGTAATCTAATTTAACCCATAGGAAAACTAATTTTAAAAAGACAACTAAGATAGTTACAGTACAATACAGATGTGCTTTTATATATAAATAAGCCTCAGTATTGACAAAACGGGAGTTGTCACTTTCGAGTACCTATGATATCTCAAAAATTGTGAAGGAGGGAAGTAAAATGCCAAGAAGAGGTTCAATTGCAAAGCGTGACGTTTTGCCAGATCCACTATACAATTCAAAGCTAGTTACACGCCTTATCAACAACGTAATGTATGATGGTAAGAAGGGTGTAGCACAGAAAATTGTTTACGGTGCATTCGACATCATTAAGGAAAAAACAGGTAACGATCCTATCGAGACATTTGAGCAGGCTATGGAGAACATCATGCCTGTACTAGAGGTAAAGGCTCGCCGTGTAGGTGGTGCTACTTACCAGGTACCAATGGAGGTTCGTCCTGAGAGAAGACAGACACTAGGTCTTCGTTGGTTATCAAACTATGCAAGACTTCGTTCAGAAAGAACAATGAAAGAAAGACTTGCTGGTGAGATTCTAGACGCTATCAACGGTGTTGGTGGCGCAGCTAAGAAGCGTGACGAAACACACAGAATGGCAGAAGCAAACAAGGCTTTCGCTCATTACAGATGGTAATAATTTAAGGAGGCTATTATGGCTAGACAGGTATCTCTTGAACAAACAAGAAACATCGGTATCATGGCTCATATTGATGCCGGTAAAACTACTACAACAGAGCGTATCTTGTTCTATACAGGTATCAACCACAAGCTAGGCGAAACTCACGAGGGTGGCGCTACTATGGACTGGATGGTACAGGAGCAAGAAAGAGGTATTACAATTACATCTGCTGCTACTACATGCTTCTGGAAAGACAGAGATAAGAAAGATGTTAGAATTAACATCATTGATACACCTGGTCACGTTGACTTTACAGTAGAGGTTGAGCGTTCTCTAAGAGTTCTTGACGGTTCTGTAACAGTTCTATGTGCTAAGGGTGGTGTAGAGCCTCAGTCTGAGACAGTTTGGAGACAGGCTGACAACTACAAAGTACCTAGAATGGTTTATGTAAATAAAATGGACATTATGGGTGCTGACTTCTACAGAGTTGTTCAGATGATGAAGGACAGACTAAAGTGTAATGCCGTTCCAATTCAGCTTCCAATTGGTGCTGAGGACGAGTTTAAGGGTATTATCGACCTTGTAGAGATGAAGGCTCATATTTATTATGATGACCTAGGTAAAGATGTTCGCGAGGAAGAAATCCCAGAAGATATGAAAGAGCTTGCACAGAAGTACCACGACGAGCTAATCGAGTGTGTTGCTGAGTGCAACGATGAGCTAATGGAGAAATACTTCGGTGGCGAAGAGCTAACAATCGAAGAAATCAGAGCTCAGATCCGTAAATCTACAATAGACAACGAGATGGTTCCTGTAACTTGTGGTACATCATACCGTAACAAGGGTGTACAGCTACTTCTTGACGCTGTTGTTGACTATATGCCATCTCCAACAGATATTCCTGCTATCAAGGGTGTAGACCCAGATACAGAAGAGGAAACTTGCAGAATCGCATCAGACAGCGAGCCATTCTCTGCTCTTGCGTTTAAGATTGCAACAGACCCATTTGTTGGTAAGCTATGCTTCTTTAGAGTTTACTCAGGTAGCGTAAACGCAGGTACAAACGTTTATAACTCTACAAAGGATAAGAACGAGCGTATCGGTAGAATTCTACAGATGCACGCTAACGACAGAAAGGATATCGATACTTGTTATTCAGGTGATATCGCTGCTGCTGTTGGTCTAAAGCATACAACTACAGGTGATACTCTATGTGACGAGAAGAACCCTGTAATTCTAGAGTCTATGGAATTCCCAGAGCCAGTTATCAGCGTTGCTATCGAGCCAAAGACAAAGGCAGGACAGGAGAAGATGGGTATTGCTCTTGCAAAGCTTGCAGAAGAGGACCCAACATTCAAGGCTTATACAGATGAAGAAACAGGCCAGACAATTATCGCTGGTATGGGTGAGCTTCACCTAGAAATCATCGTTGACCGTCTACTAAGAGGATTCAAGGTACAGGCTAACATCGGTGCTCCTCAGGTTGCTTACAAAGAGACTATCCGTAGCGAAGCTAATGTTGGTCAGAAGTACGCTAGACAGTCAGGTGGTAAGGGTCAGTACGGTCATGTTAAGATTAAGGTTGAGCCAAACCCAGGCAAGGGCTACGAGTTTATCAACAACATCGTTGGTGGTGCTATTCCTAAGGAATACATTCCAGCTGTTGATGCAGGTATCCAGGGTGCAATGCTAAGCGGTGTACTTGCTGGTTACAACGTAGTTGACTGTAAGGTTACACTATACGATGGTTCTTACCATGAAGTTGACTCATCAGAAATGGCGTTTAAGATTGCTGGTTCTATGGCATTCAAAGAGGCTATGAAGAAGGCTGATCCTGTACTAATGGAACCTATCATGAAGGTTACAGTTATTGTACCAGAGGAGTATATGGGTGATGTTATCGGTGACCTTAACTCTCGTCGTGGTATGATTCAGGGTATGGAAGCTGAGAACGGTGCTCAGAGAATTAACTCTAACGTACCTCTATCAGAGATGTTTGGTTACGCAACAGATATGCGTTCTAACACTCAGGGCCGTGGTCAGTATGTAATGGAGCCAAGCCACTATGCAGAGGTTCCAAAGTCAGTTTCTGAGGACATCATGGCTAAGCGTAACAAGAAGGACGCTTAATTATATTTAATAATAATTAACAAAACTTCTAAAAAATTAATTATAAATTTACTTAACCCCTTGCATTTTACCGATAATATTGGTAAAATAGGGGTTAAGGGAATATAATATATAACCTAAAAAATTTTTTTAAGGGAGGCAATTCCAATGGCAAAGGAAAAATTTGAAAGAAATAAACCACACGTTAACATTGGTACAATCGGTCACGTTGACCATGGTAAAACAACACTAACAGCTGCTATCACAAAGGTTCTAAACCTAGGTGGTGCTGCAGATTTCGTTGACTACGCTAACATCGATAAGGCTCCAGAGGAGAGAGAGCGTGGTATCACAATTAACACATCACACGTTGAGTACGAGACAGAGAACCCTCACTACGCTCACGTTGACTGCCCAGGCCATGATGACTACGTTAAGAACATGATCACTGGTGCTGCTCAGATGGACGGTGCTATCCTAGTTGTATCTTCAGCTGATGGTCCAATGCCACAGACAAGAGAGCACATCCTACTATCACGTCAGGTTGGCGTTCCTTACATCGTTGTATTCATGAACAAGACTGACCAAGTTGATGACGAAGAGCTACTAGAGCTAGTAGAGATGGAAATCCGTGAGCTACTAAGCGAGTATGAGTTCCCAGGCGATGACACACCAATCGTTAAGGGTTCAGCTTTCCTAGCACTAGATTCAGCTTCTCAGGATCCAAATGCTCCAGAGTATGCTTGTATCCACGAGCTAATGGCTGCTGTTGACGAGTTTATCCCAACTCCAGAGCGTAAGGCAGACCTACCATTCCTAATGCCTGTTGAGGACGTATTCACAATCACAGGTCGTGGTACAGTTGCTACAGGTAGAGTTGAGAGAGGTCAGCTAAGAACTAACGAGGAAGTTGAGATCGTTGGTCTAACAGAGGACAGAAGAAAGGTTGTTGTTACTGGTATCGAGATGTTTAGAAAGATTCTAGACTATGCTGAGGCTGGTGATAACGTAGGTGTACTACTACGTGGCGTTCAGAGAACTGACATCGAGAGAGGTCAGGTTCTAGCTGTTCCTGGTTCAATCAACCCACACACAAAGTTCCATGGTCAGGTTTATATCCTAACTAAGGACGAGGGTGGTCGTCATACTCCATTCTTCAACAACTACCGTCCACAGTTCTACTTCAGAACAACAGACGTAACAGGTGTTATTTCTCTACCAGAGGGTACAGAGATGTGTATGCCTGGTGATAACGTTGATATGGACGTTGAGCTAATCACTCCAATCGCTATCGAAGAGGGTCTAAGATTCGCTATCCGTGAGGGTGGTAGAACAGTAGGTTCAGGTGTAGTTACAGCTGTTAACGAATAATCTGTAATCTATTTAGATTTTCCTTTAAATATTTGGGCTGTCTGAGTAATCAGACAGCCCTTTTTGTGTAACTAGGGTAAAAATTGTATATAGAAATGCCGAAAAATTGGAATTTATCGAAAAGTTAAGATTAGCACAAACCCAAACTTAAAGTTTGGGTAAAGCCTTTTTAAAGGCTTTTGGGGGCGAGGGGCAAAGCCCATCGTGGGATTTTAAAGGGTGAAACCCTTTAACTCATAGTTTTTCCTAAAAATGCCTTGAAAAGGCATTTTTAAATAATCTTGAGAAGTTACGGGCCTTGCCCTTGAAACCCACGAGGGCGTTGCCCTCGACCCATAAACTTTTGAAAAAGTTTAACCAAAACTTTCAAGTTTTGGTTTGTGCGTACCCCGACAAATTCCAGTTTATCAACTTGGTTATGTATATTCAAAAAAGCTAA
>JAZSEI010000092.1:0-32245 GCA_045531635.1 Acutalibacteraceae bacterium | reverse complement strand
GTGTGTAATTCTGCTGTGCGTTATTTACCTGTGCATGATTTTGTTGTGTATAATTCTGCTGTGCATTATTCGCTTGTGTACGATTCTGCTGTGTGTAATTCTGCTGTGCATTATTTACCTGTGCACGATTCTGCTGTGTGTAATTCTGCTGTGCGTTATTATTTGACTTTGTCTTGTTTGCCTGTGTTTTTTCTTTATCGTATTCATAAGGGTTAGTTATTTGCTCACCCACAACAAACATAACACCAGTGTTATTTATACCCACTGTATTATTTGAGTACGCTTTAATACTTACTATATCTTTCCACTTTGAAACATTACATTGTCCTTTTTCGTTATCGCCACAAGCTACAACCAAACCATCTGCCTTTAAACCTATGGTATGGCTTTCTCCTGTTGATATTGCTATTATATCTCTCCAAGAATTAACATTACACTGTCCATGCTCATTACTACCTGTTGCCACAACTGAACCTTCACTTGTTAAGCCTACTGTATGGTAGTCACCTGCCTCTACATCAACAATATCTTTCCACGAGTTAACATTACATTGACCCTTTCTATTGTCACCAACAGCCTTTACAGTGCCATCAGCATTTAATATGGCAGTATGTGAATAACCAATTGCAATATCGTTTTTTTCACTGTTTGCAACATAATGGTCCTTTATATATTCCCATTTATCAGCATCACTTAGCTTAAAAAGTGTAGTAAACTTTATTTTTTCGCTCATATCAAAATCCTCTATATAAATTACTCTGTTTGTTTTAAATAAAGCTATATAAGTAATATTTTACATCCTCTTATCAATTCGGTCAATAATATAAACAAAGATTTATTCATTAAGCTTTATATTATACACGCAATTTAACTAACTGTATTTTATAAATCCAGCAAAATAAAAATCTTGTTAAAAATTATAAGTGGGTGTATAATAGTAAATACAATCATTTAAAAATTTATATATAAAGAAGGAATAACAATGAATATGATATTCGAAAGAAAACTGCCTATTCCAAAGGAGATTAAAGAGCAGTTTCCTCTTTCTGAAAACTTAGCAAAGATTGTAGAAAACCGTGCAGTAGAATTAAAAAATATATTCTCTGGCAACTCTGACAAGTTTGTTCTTATTATAGGTCCTTGCTCTGCTGACAATGAGGACAGCGTAATAGACTATATTACACGCCTTAGAACTCTTCAAGACAAAGTAAGCGACAAGATTTTTATAGTACCTCGTATATATACAAACAAACCACGCACAACAGGTGACGGATATAAGGGTATGCTACACCAACCAAACCCTAACGAAAAGCCTGATATGTATAAGGGTATAGTAGCAATAAGAGAATTGCATATTCGTGCTCTTAGCGAAACTGGATTCTCTTGTGCCGACGAAATGCTTTACCCAGAAAACCACAGATACCTTAACGACGTACTTGCTTATGTTGCCGTTGGTGCACGCTCGGTAGAAAACCAACAGCACAGACTTACAGCAAGTGGTCTTGATGTTCCTGTAGGTATGAAAAACCCAACCAGTGGTGATATTTCAGTTATGATGAATTCAATCACAGCTGCACAGCATAAACACACATTTATATATCGTGGCTGGGAGGTTCATTCTCAGGGCAATCCTTATGCACACGCTATACTTCGTGGTTATGTAAACAAGCATGGTCAGCCACAGCCTAACTATCACTACGAAGATCTTGTACATTTATGTGAGGCTTATGACAAGAGTGGACTTGCCAACCCTGCTGTAATTGTAGACACAAATCATTCAAACTCTGGCAAAAAGTATCTTGAGCAAATAAGAATTTCAAAAGAGATTTTACACAGCTGTCGTCACGACGCTGATGTAAAAAAGCTTGTTAAGGGTCTTATGATTGAAAGCTACATTGAAGACGGTGCACAAAAAATTGGTGAATCTATATATGGTAAATCAATTACCGACCCTTGCCTTGGCTGGGAGAAAACCGAAAGACTTGTTTTAGACATGGCAGAGCTACTGTAATCACTAAATATATTATAATAATACACATACAAAAAGCAGGCAACGCAATTGTTGCCTGCTTTTACTATTTGATATTTTATCTTACACCATATAATAGGTCACCATATGTTGGATATGGCCAGAAGTCGGCAGCTGTTGAAATTTCCATTTCGTCACCTACTGCTCTTAGCTCATTCATAGCCTCAAACACACCATTACGATAGAACATCGCCTGCTGTGCAACATCTTCAATACCCTTAGCCTCGTTCACCTTAGCCTCTAGTGCTTCGATTTTATTCTGGAAGCATACAAGTAGCTTAGATAAATGCTCAATAACCTTTATTTCTGCGTCACAAGGAATTGCAGCTGACAAAGCCTTTTTAGCTGTGCAAGCCTCAACAAGCTTGTGGATATAAGCAGAAACTGCTGGGAAAATATCCTTTCTTGCCATATCAAGCATTGTAAGAGCCTCTATGTTGATTACCTTGCCATATTCCTGCTGTTGAATTTCATAACGAGAGTACATCTCTCTTTCTGTATGTACCTTATGTTTTATAAATAAATCAATATTTTTTCTATCTATAAAGTGTGGCATAGCCTCTGGCATAGATTTTAGATTTAACAACCCTCTGCGTTCAGCCTCTATTACCCAATCCTCAGAGTAGTTGTCACCATTGAATACTATATCCTGATGCTCTGTGAATACTCTTTTGATTAAATCCTTTATAGCTTCCTCTACATTTTCAACACCCTCAAGCTCATCTGCAAACTGGCTGAATTGCTCTGCTACAATAGTGTTAAGCATAATGTTAGGGCAAGCAATATTAAGTGATGAGCCAAGTGAACGAAACTCGAACTTATTACCTGTAAACGCAAATGGAGATGTACGGTTACGGTCAGTTGAGTCTTTTCTGAAATCTGGCAACACCTCTACGCCTAGCTCCATTCTTCTTGACTCCATAGATTTAAGCTCTGTGCCTTGAATAATAGAATCCATAACTGCTTTTAGGTCATCACCAATAAACATAGATATAATTGCAGGTGGTGCTTCGTTAGCGCCCAAACGGTGGTCATTACCTGCACTTGCAACTGAAACTCTAAGTAGATCCTGATATTCGTGTACACCCTTCATTATAGCTGCCAGGAATAGTAAAAACTGTGTATTCTCAGCTGGCTTTTTACCAGGAGAAAGCAGATTTTTACCTGTGTTAGTTGAAAGTGACCAGTTGTTATGCTTACCACTACCATTTACACCAGCAAATGGCTTTTCGTGCAATAGGCAAACAAGGTTATGCTTTTGTGCAACCTTTCTCATAATCTCCATTGTTAGCTGGTTGTGGTCGGTTGCAAGGTTTGTTGTTGAGAAAATAGGTGCCATTTCGTGCTGTGCTGGGGCAACCTCGTTGTGTCGTGTTTTTGAGTATATACCGTGCTTCCAAAGCTGTTCATCAAGGTCTTGCATATAAGCAATTACTCTTGGCTTTATTGAACCAAAATAGTGGTCCTCAAGTTCCTGACCCTTTGGAGCCTTTGCACCAAACAAAGTTCTACCAGTATAAATAAGGTCTTTTCTCTGATTATATAAATCTCTGTCTATAAGAAAATACTCTTGCTCAGCACCAACAGTTGTAACAACTCGTGTTGTTTCGTTATCACCAAGAAGTCTTAAAATTCTTACAGCCTCTACGCTGATTCTCTCCATAGAACGCAAAAGTGGAGTTTTCTTGTCTAAGGCTTCACCTGTATAAGAGCAGAATGCTGTAGGTATGCAAAGTGTACCGTCCTTTACAAAAGCATAAGATGTTGGGTCCCACGCTGTGTAGCCTCGTGCCTCGAAGGTAGCTCTTATACCACCAGAAGGGAAAGAAGAAGCGTCTGGCTCACCCTTGATAAGCTCTTTACCAGAAAATTCCATAATAACCTGACCATCATCGGTTGGGTTAATAAAGCTGTCGTGCTTTTCGGCTGTAATGCCTGTCATCGGCTGAAACCAATGAGTATAGTGTGTAGCACCCTTTTCAAGTGCCCAATCCTTCATAGCGTTAGCAACAATATTTGCCACGTTAATATCTAATGGGTCACCGTTTTTCATTGTCTTTTTAAGAGCCTTGTAGGTTTCTTTAGGCAATCTTTCTTTCATTGTTGCGTCATCAAAAACCATACTACCAAATAAAGAAGGTACATTCATACTTAAATTTCTCCTGTTCTTTTTTATAAAGCTAACCATAACTCAACACCTACACAAACATAAATAAGTATTCAGTATATGATATTCTTTTTTAACACAATTTATTATATTAAAACAAAAAAGTGCTGTAGGAATAGGGCATTACCCAACCTACAGCACCATTGCTGTTTTTACCTTTATTAGTATATATATACACCTATGTTTTGTCAATAAAAACGCTCAGCCTATAAATATATTCGATACCTACTACAAAAATAAAATGCTATACTTTTAAATTTGTGTGGAAAAATATCTATAGTTATTTTGCTGTAATCATTCAACAGCCATTCCCTTATTACGCCATTTACCACTTTTCCATCTGTATATCATTAAAACGCCTCTAAAGCATTCATCGGCAGCAAAGGCTATCCATAGTCCGTACAGTCCCATTCCACACACAACTGCAAGAATGTATGAACCCAGTGCACTTATCACCCACATAGAGAATATTGCACACGCTGTAGGGAATATTACATCACCTGCACCACGCAAGCAGGCTATTACAACAAGATTTGTTGTTCTGCCAAGCTCAAGTATAAGGTTAATAATAAGTATATTTGCACCCAAAGCTATAACAGAAGTATCGTTTGTAAATATATCCATAAGCTGAGTTCTAAAAATAATACCCAATAACGATATAGCAACAGTGATAGCCAACGCACTTAAATAACCTTTAAAACCTTGCTTATATGCGTTATCAAGCTTTTTAGCACCAACTAAATGTCCAGTTAAAATTTGTGATGCTTGTCCTATTGCTACAGAAAAAATATAGAAAAACATTGTAATATTCTGCACATAGGTTTTTGTAATAAGCTCGGTATTTGTTAAGCAGTTTAATATTATAGAGGTTACAACCAGCTGTGATAGATTATATAAAAAAGACTCCAACGCTGACGGCACACCGATTTTTATAATGTTTTTTACATCTCTAAATGGAAACGGCTTTAACAGCTTGAATATACTTGGTGTTTCTACATATTTAAACAGTACAATTGCAAGTATTATTGTGCCCACAATACGGCTAAAGGTTGTTGCAATTGCTACACCCATTACACCCATTTGTGGCACACCAAACAATCCCTTAACAAAAATCACATCAAGCACAGTATTTACTATATTCATTCCTACTGTTACATACATAGAAATTTGTGTCATACCGTGATTGCGTATTATTACAGACATTGCACTAAGCACTGCCTGCAAGAACAAAAAGCCACCTACTATTGTAAGGTACTGGCTTGCAAACTCAAGCACCTCTCCCTTTGCCCCTATAAACGACAAAATCTGACGATTAAACAATGCAAGCACTACACTTATTGCCACACCAAATATAAGGTTAAATGTTATAGACAAAGCTGCTATTCGTGATGCACCCTTTTTATTTTCTGCACCAAGATATTGCGATATTAAAACAGCACTTGCTCCCGATATTACAGAAAAAACAATAGTAACAATTGATACCGACTGATTAGCTGTATTTACCGATGACGCAGCTAAGTCGTTATAATCACTAAGTACAAATACATCTACAAAACCCAGTAACATAAACAAGGCAGTTTCAATAAATATTGGCCATGCCAAATTAAACAGCTTTAATTTTTTCACTTTAAATACCTCTCTTTTATTTTTTACAACCTTTAGTTTACTATATTTACAGCATTTTTCTTGCACAAAACAACTAAGTTTTTACACTAAATATCAAATGGTTGAAATTTCTTTTTCATTATACTAACCACCATTTAATACTAAACTCTGATAAAAAGTGGACACATATTTGCGAGAAGATTTTGTGCCAAACGAATACTGACCCACAGGAAGGCTGTCGCCTTCAGAGGACGCAGTATGAAGTTTGGTGCAAAATATGCCGTAAAGAAGTCTACTTTTTAATAGAGTTTAGTATAAACTTTGAAAAAGATTTTGTACTGAACGAACACTAACCCACAGATTAAATAACAAAACCATAGGCTAAGCAAATTTTGCTAAACCTATGGTTTTTGTTATCTGTTTATTTTGATTTTTTATGCTTTTTTGTTTCGTACACAAAAACAACATTTTCTACAGTTGTACTCCATGCACCAGAAACCTCACCAATGCTGTTAAGCACTCTGCCAAGCTCTTTAACAGGCATAGCAACGTAGGTATCATCACTACACTTGTTTTGACCATATATTACTACATCATCAACAAGCTTATTACCGTAAATATCAACATGGCTTATAACAACCTTTGAGTTAAAGTAAACCTTTTGGTCTTTTACCCAAACCTCACCAGACACCTTATATCCTGGGTGGTTAGCACCTGGGTCTTGTGCAAAAATACCATCGCTGAACATTACCTGTGCTTCGTCAATATCAATGTCGCCAAAGCTCCACCAGCCGTTGTTGTTTTCTACATTCATTGCCGCACCTGGCCATTGTTCGCTAAGAGGTCTTGCAGAGCCACCTCTTTCGTCATATACATAAACATGAGGTGTCATCCAGCTGTTTACATTATAATAATGTATTCTAAGTGGAGAAAGCTCAACAGGCTTATATATATAAGTTACTGTTGTATCCTCTTTTATCACACCTAGTGCCTGTGGTAGTTGGTCAGTGTCAAGCTCGTAGCCCTGTACAGATGTATGCTTTACTGCGTACTTGTCACCTTTTTTAATCTTTCTGCTTGTTGTTGGCATTATAGGTGTACCGTCATCAGTAATCTGTCGGGTAGAAAGCACAAAGGTTTCTCTTGCGTCCTTTTTATAATAGAAGCATATCTCAACATCTTCATCACCAATTATACCACTAAGCTCGCCATCGTGACCCATAAGTGTGTAGTCAAACAACATACTATTATATGGATACGCACGGTAAGTTGTACCCTTGATATAGTGAGAAGAAACCTCTTTTATAACCTTGTCGTGGTCTTTGTCTATATGCTTTATAACAACTGTACGGTAGCTTTTATCTACCTTTTTAAGTCTGTCAAAGGTACTGTCTTCTACCAATACCAACGCACTTCTTGGTGGTACATTAATAACATTACCATTAATAGTACCTAAACGCTCTACACCTGCTCTGTCACTATTTACTACAACTGTCCACTTGTCAGGTGTTACATCGCCATTAACTCTTAGCTCTAAAGACTTTGGTACAGGTGCGTTATTTACAAGCACAGCAACAGTACCCCATTCTTTATGAGCATTTTCTGTTGTATTTCTTATAGTATAAGCAATTGCACTACCATTTTCTACAAAATAAGTATTAGCAGCTGCTGATTCATCTCCAGATCTGAATGGTGAATATGACGCTCTAAGTTCAGTTAAGCCTTTATAATATTGCACTAGATTTTCATACTTCTGCACTCTTGTCCAGTCAATCTTATTTACACTGTCAGGTGATCTGTAGCTGTTGTGGTCACCATACTTTGTTCTGGCAAATTCCTCACCAGCAAGATAGAATGGAACTCCCTGAGATGTAAGCACAATAACAGCAGAAAGCTTATTTTGTGCCAATAAAATATGGTTAAGACCATTATAGTCGTTACTACCATTTGATTTTAAGATTTTATCCCACAATGTTAAATTATCGTGTGCAGAGTTGTAAGTGATACACTGCATAGGCTGTCTTGCCCATCTGCCAAAAATATCACTTGCACCACCAAGCATACCAGACTTAATGTCATTATTAACATGAGTTGCACCTTGAATATAGCCAATAGACTCATCATCTGTATTACCCTTTAGCGAGTTTCTAATCTTGTCGCTAAACATACCAACTCTTGGGCTTACCTTGTAAGCATTTGCACTTACACAAGCGTAATCACCATGAATACCGTTACCCATCCAGTCAGCCATCCATGGCTCACCATACATTAGAATTCTTGGGTCGATTTCGTCAAGAGCCTCTCTGATTTTGTTCATTGTATCAACATCATGACAACCCATAAGGTCAAATCTAAAGCCGTCTATATGGTATTCATTTGCCCAGTAGGTAATAGAATCTATCATATATTTTCTGAACATCGCTTTATCAGAAGCAGTAACATTACCACAGCCACTACCGTTAAAGTATTCATACTTAGAGTACATTCTGAAGTAATAGCCTGGTACTGTTTTTTCAAAACAGCTATCGCCTGCTGAATATACATGGTTATACACAACATCCATAATTACACCAATGCCTCTGTCGTGCAATGCCTGTACCATCTGCTTAAATTCATTTATTCTTACATCGCCTTGTGCTGCATTAGTAGCATAAGATCCCTCTGGTACATTGAAGTTTACTGGGTCATAGCCCCAGTTGTACTGAGATGTCTGCATAGCCTCATCTACTGAACCAAAGTCGAACACAGGGTTTAGGTGTACATAATTAATACCCTGCTCTACAAGATACTCTACGCAAGAAGAAATATTCTTTCTTCTGTTTACCTTTGTACCACGCTGAGTAAACGCTAAGTATTTACCTCTGTTTTCACGGTTTACACCTGATGTTTTACTGATTGAAAAATCACGAACGTGAACCTCCCAGATTACTGCATCTGTAGGCTTATCTACTAGCACATGGCGGTCATCTTCCCAACCCTCTGGGTTTGTTGCCTCTAGGTCTACAACCATAGAACGGTTACCGTTTACACCTACAGCCTTAGAGTAAACATCCTGTGTTTCTCTTTCTACACCATCAACAACTACTGTATATGTGTAATAAACACCCTTTAAATCGCTTGAAACAGCTATGCTCCAAACACCATTGCTTGGATTCTTTTTCATATATGTTGATAAGAATCTACAAGCACCATGCTCAACATCAGAGCCTGTTTTATATAAATTTAGTGAAACACTACTTGCACTTGGTGCCCAAACTTTAAATACAGTTTGCTCCTTTGAATAGGTAGCACCTAAATCGTTACCATTATATAATGGGTAAACTTCCTTTGAGTTATAATAATCACCTACTGAATGATAATTTTCTTGCAGAAATTTACCGTCTGCATTTGCAGATAAGTTTGTCATAAACACGAGATTATATTAATTTATAATCTCTTCCCCCTCTTTCTGTTTTAAAGAATTTCACTGTATTCAATATACTTGTACCAAAACCTCTTTAAAATACCATACCCAAATACTCTGCTTAAATCACAGAGCTAAAAATCAATCTTTTTTTGCTAAAGAAAATAGCTTCGAGAAAAATGCAAAAATCTCTAGTCTAATAAGCTCCACAAAGCTACAAGCTACAAACACTATCAAGCAAGCAATTATAGCAAGTGGCACATAAACAAGTGTATCATACAATGCCTTGTCACTAAAGTCTAGTATATCCCACAACCAATTACGCACATAAGCGTGTTCGTGTATTGCGTATATACCTAATGTTGTACCTGCTATTACATTTATCGGTTTTGATCTGAATTTGAAATCTCTAAAGAATAGAATCAAGCAAGCTGCTTCTATTACAACAAGTGGATTGTTAAACATACCAAACACCTTACCATACTGGTCAAAGGTATAATACAAGCCTACATCTGTTATACATAGTAAAGCAAATACAATAAGATATTTAAACTGTAGATTATTCTTTTTATCAGCTTTTTCTTTTGACGGAACAAATAACCTCAAATATCCACCAATAAAGTAGCAAAGCAAAAAGCCTCCTACACTTTTACCATAGTATGGGTCAACTATTTTATTTATCTGGAACACCTTATTTAGTCCCTCGATAGCAGCCACTGTAGACCACACGCTCATTACAACAAAAACTATACCCATAAAATATAGATATTGCTTTTTAGTTAGCGTTGTCAACATTCTGTTAAGAAACGGACTTAACAGTAATATTATGATGTAGTTACTCAAAAAATACCATGTTTTTGATGTTAACGGGAATATCGCTTTAGCAACTGCAACATTCGTTACTTTATCTGGATTTAATATAAAATATAATATAGATATAGTTAACGAATAAAAAATCATAGCACCATAGGTAGTGGCAGCTCGTTTTATTGTTTTCTTTATATCAAACTTTGCAGTAATCATAAAGTAACCCGATATCATTATAAACAGGTCTACTGGTGCTCTGCAAAAGCTCCATACAAAGGTTACTAAAAATCCGTCTAGGTCACCAGCACTTGCAGACGCTGAGTGCATATTGCCATACAAATACAGATGCAAGTATATTATCTGTACCATAGCAATTATTCTTAGCAATTCTATGCCTGATTGACGCTCTTTTTTTGCCATTTTATCGCCTCCATAACATACGATGTATTATATCATAAATAGTAAAAATACACAAATCGCTTTATACAAAATTTTGCACAATTATGCATAAAGCTTTGCTTACACTTTGCACAAATAACCCACGTAAACAACACGAATAACTGGTGCAAATAACTATTGTTCCTTTATTAACTTTTTACCTTTCTTATTAAAACAAACAAAATAAACGCCACAAGGTTTACAATTACAATACTTGCACCCGTAGGTGTTCTATAAAGGTACGAAATAGCAATACCTGTAAAAAAGCATACAACCGACAGCACAGACGCTGTAATTACAACTGACTTAAAATTTTTGCACAGTTGCATTGCAGTAAGTGACGGAAAAATAATAAGGCTTGAAATAAGCAATGTACCCATAATTCGCATACCAAGCACAACTGTAAGTGCAGTTAGCACAGCTATGATAATATTATAAAGCTCTACCTTTGTACCAGTAGCCTTTGAAAATTTTTCATCAAAGGTAACTGCAAAAATTCTATTATAGAAAATTATGTACACGGCTATAACAACAGCAGACAGTGAAACACTTAATATTGCATCAAAATCAGAGGTAGCAATTATACTACCAAACAGGTAATTGCTTATATCTGTATTCATTCCATTTTGCATTGTAGCAATTGTAACACCAATAGCTAGGGCACTGCTTGAAATAATAGCAATGGCAGAATCTCCGTTTATTTTGCTATTTTCACTTAATCTTAAAAGCAAAAAGGCAGCAAGCACAACTATAGGAATAGCAACAGGCAATGGTGCCCAGTTAAAAGCCGAAGCCACAGCCAACGCACCAAAACCCACATGAGAAAGCCCATCACCTATCATTGAATATCTTTTTAGCACTAAGCTTACACCAAGCAACGCAGCACATAACGCTACAGGAATACCCACAATAAGAGCACGTACCATAAATTCGTAATTAAACATAGATAATAAAGACATTACACTACACCCCCATTACTACTATCTGAATGTAAATGCTTTTTAAGGTGCTCCTCACACTCGTCACAGTGACAGTTATGATATAAAAATCTACTACCAAGCTCGCTGTGCTTATACTCCTCGGTAGTACCAAAGAACATATCACCATTTACACATAAATGCAAGATATGCGTAGCATCAGCTACAGCACTTACAATATCGTGAGAAACCATAACAACTGTTATTTTATCCTTTTTATTCAAATCCTTAATAATTGAATACATCTGTGCCATTGCCAATGGGTCAAGACCTACAACAGGCTCGTCCAATAAAATCAGCTTACCTGTGGCACATAAGGCTCTTGCTAACAATACTCGCTGTTGCTGTCCACCCGATAGCTCCCGATAACACTTTTTCTTCAAATTTGGAATACCAAGCTTTACAAGATTTTTCTCTGCAATTTCTTTATCCTGTCTATTATAAAAACCAGCCAGCTTCTTTTTATTCAGTCTGCCCGACAACACTACCTCCCATACAGAGGCAGGAAAATCCTTTTGCACAAGTGTTTGCTGTGGTAGATATCCTATTTCTTGTTGCTTTAAGCCATCACCAAAGACAAACTGGCCATAATTGGGTGTATGCAAGCCTAAAATACCCTTAATAAGCGTACTTTTACCCGAACCATTTTCTCCAACTATACACAGATAATCTCCTGTATTTATTTTAAAGCTTAAATCCTTAAGCACAATATTTCCGTCATAGCTCATTGTTACACTATCGCAATTAAGTATAGACATATATACACCCTTTCTTTTGACAAATTAGAATTTTTCGAGGAGTTAAGATTAGCACAAACCCAAACTTAAAGTTTGGGTAAAGCCTTTTTAAAAGCTTTTGGGGTCGAGGGGCAAAGCCCATCGTGGGATTTTAAAGGGTGAAACCCTTTAACTCATAGTTTTTCCTAAAAATGCCTTTTCAAGGCATTTTTAAATAATCTTGAGGCGTTAAGGGCGTTGCCCTTAAAACCCAAGAGGACTTTGCCCTCGACCCATAAACTTTTGAAAAAGTTTAATCAAAACTTTTAAGTTATCTCGCCATTAGTAACTGCGTAAGCAGTTACACAAACTCCAATTTGATTATTTCTGCTGTTCCAGCCTTTTACTTACATCTGAAAGCTCATTTACAACATCAACAATATCCTGTGCATATCTAACACAAGAAAGATATTGTATCTGGTTAGTTTCGTTAATAATAAATTTATTAATTCTCATATTAATTTCAGAAAAGCAAGGGTGGTTTACCTTAATAACAACATAAAACCAATATCCATAAAGTGGCCACATATTTTTTCTGTTAAAAAACTTTATCAAACGATTGGTAGTGGTACTTTTTTTCTCTTTATATTGGTTAAGAAGCTCCTTTTTTCTAACAAAGATAACATCGGTTATCTGTGATAAATAGAAAATATCAGGATTTTCGTTTTTCAGTAGCTTACCCGTATCAAGCAACCAAGTGTTATGCTTTTCATCTATTTTTAAAATTTCGTGTTCACCAAGAGTAAGTGTCGGCTTAAACTCGTTAAGCATTTTACTGTTTTTATTTCTCTTGCGATATTCAAGATGTTTTTTTATTTCGTCAGCAGTAATTTCGTCATAGTCCTCTAAATGCTCACTACATTTTTTTGCACAGTCGCTACATAAAAAACCATCATTAAGTCTTATTCTTGTAAGAACACTTGCTTTGTCTTTGCATACAGCACAATTCTTTTTCATAATTATCAGTCCTGTTTTTGTAAGAATATTTGCGTATATTTGTTTGTTTTATATTTATTCATTATAAAGGCTTCTTAACAGAGCAATCTCTTTAGCATAGCCTTCTATATCGTTTGGGGTTTCAAGCTCAAATGGCAGGTGCTTAAGCTGTGGGTGATTAATAATTCTTGCTATTGCATCTATGCCTAAATTACCATTTCCGATTGTTTCGTGACGGTCCTTGTGGCTTTCAAAAGCATTTTTACTGTCATTTAGATGAATAGCATAAAGCTTGTCTAAGCCGATTACTCTGTCAAATTCATCAATAACCTCATCAAGCTTGTTAACAACATCGTAGCCAGCGTCCCATATATGGCAGGTGTCAAGGCATACTCCCATTTTGTTATTCAGTTCAACTCTATCGAGTATAGTCTTGAGTTCTTCAAAGCTTCTGCCAACCTCGCTACCCTTACCAGCCATTGTTTCAAGCAACACTTTTGTAGTTTGCTCTGGCTTTAGTATGCTGTTAAGCATTTCTACAATATAATCAATACCAACCTCAACACCCTGCTTTACATGACTACCAGGGTGGAAGTTGTAGTAGTTGTTTGGTATAAGCTCCATACGCTTTATGTCGTCTTCCATTGTGATTTTAGCAAGCTCACGAATTTTAGGGTCAGCAGAGCAAGCGTTAAGTGTGTATGGTGCATGAGCAACAATAGGAGCAAAATCCTTATCGCTGATGTATTCTAAAAATTTTTCTATATCTTTAAGATCTATATCCTTAGCTTTAAAACCTCTTGGGTTGCGTGTGAAAAACTGAAATGTGTTTGCGTTTATAGAAACAGCCTCTTTTGCCATGTGTAAATAGCCCTTAGAGGCAGATAAATGACAACCTATATTAAGCATAAAAATACCTCTCTTTCACTGTGTTAAAAAAACATATACTTAAATATAGTATATCATAATCGTAGTTCCTTAACAACTGTTTTTGTTTTTATAAATTGTGCATTGAAAAAAATTAGCATATATATTAGAATATAAGCTGTAAAAGATGAAATGAGGTGTTTTATTATGAAATCTCCTGCTAAAAAGGTAATTATAACGGTGCTTGGTGGTATTATAGGATTCTATTTGATAGTAGCATTATATATTTTGGCTAATCAGTATATAATTACTAAAAGCGAATATACAATAAAAAGCGACAGAGTAGAAAGCGAGATTAAGATTGCTCTGATAAGCGATTTGCATAATATGAATTTTTTCAATGAAAATAAAGCAGTTGTAAATAAAATAAAATCCGGTGAGCCAGACCTTATAGCTGTTGTGGGAGATATGATAGATGGCAAAGCTGAAACCTCTGAAAATGCTTTGAATGTCATTACTGCGTTGCCCGATATTGCACCAACCTATTATGCTATTGGCAATAGTGAAATACTTTTTTCTGATTATGATAAATTTATAAAAGATGTTGAAGAAGCTGGCGTGGTTGTGCTTGATGATAAAGTGGACAGAATAAATATAAATGATAACGATATAACTCTGCTTGGTCTTTCGTACTATAGCTTTGGCGATGTAGAAAACCCTGAATATACAGCACTTGCACAGGAGTTATGCGAAAACGATACATTAAGATTGCTTTTGTGTCATTACCCTGAATACAGCCAGTGGTTTTTTGGCAGAGATCTTTATTATGAATATGATTTTGACCTTATGCTAAGTGGACATACACACGGTGGACTAGTAAGAGGAGCAAATGGTAGTTCTTTGTATGCACCTAATCAGGGGTTATTCCCTGAATATTCAAAGGGGCTTTATTATGTAGATAGAGAAAATAAAAATCCATACCATATGCTTGTAACAGCAGGCTTAGGGCAGGATGGACGCTTTATCAGAATAAACAACTTCCCAGAGGTTTCGTTTATTACAATAAAGCCAGAATAGTAGTATTTCTGTTAAAAGAGAAATAGCATAAAACTATACAATTTGTGTTATAACTAAATTCTCTTATTTGTAAAAATATAGAAAACATTGTTTTTAGTTGACAAAAAAAGTCGAGTTATGTATAATTATTAACGAACTAAATAAGCTACCAACTTATCAAGAGTGACTGAGGGACAGGCCCTGTGAAGTCCGGCAACCTGCATTTGTAAGGTGCTAAATCCTGCGGTTAACCCGAAAGATGAGATTTTTTGTAAGCCTTTCGGTGTGCCGAGAGGCTTTTTTGTGCGTTTATATTCTTTATAGGAAGTGATTTATAGTGGAATGGTTTAATGTATTTGGTATGTTTTTTGTTCTTATAATAATGGTGCCAAATATTATTTTTGCTATAAAATGTAAGGATAAATTTGAAAATAAATTCAAAAACAGAATTATAGAGATTCTTGAGCAGATTGGCAGATATGGTTGTTCTTGCTTTATGATGTTTAATATTCCAAATACAGGCGTTGGGTTTTCATCAGATGAAGCCTTTGCGTTATATCTTATAATTAATGCTTGCCTTGTATTTAGCTATTGTGTAATATGGGCGATATGCTTTAAAAAGGATAATATGTTCAAGGCAATTTCACTTTCTGTAATACCTTCGCTGGTATTTTTGTTTAGTGGTTTTATTAGTCGCTCAGTGTTGCTTATAATTTCTGCAATTATATTTGCACCAGCTCATATTTTTATAAGCTGTAAAAATGCAAGCAAATAAATTATATTTATCAGAATTTAAAATATAAGGTCGTATCTGAAAACTAAAAACAACTGTCTATTTCTACTAATACGGGCGATTTCTTCGGGAAAAACACTCGAAATACGTCAGTATTTCTCCGTTTTTTCACTCGAACTCACCTCGTATTAGCGAAATATTCAGTCGTTTTTCTGTGTTCAGATACTCCCTAGAAAAACGAAAGGAAGAAAAATTATGGTTAAACACTTTTTTACATCAGAGTCAGTAACTGAAGGTCATCCAGACAAGGTTTGTGACCAGATTTCAGACGCAGTGCTTGACGCTGTACTTGCACAGGACGAAAATTCTCATGTTGCCTGCGAAACAACTGTTACAACAGGTATGGTCCATATAATGGGCGAAATTACAACTAATGCTACAGTAGATATTACTGCAATCGCAAGAGATGTTATTAAGGGTATCGGTTACGATAACAGCGAGTGTGGCTTTGACGGCAACAACTGTGCTGTTTTAACATCACTAGACGCACAGTCTGCTGATATTGCTATGGGTGTAAACGAAAGCTTCGAGCTTAAAGACGGTGAGCAGGACGCTTACAACCAGATTGGTGCTGGTGACCAGGGTATGATGTTTGGCTATGCTTGTGACGAAACACCAGAGCTTATGCCTGCTGCTATTTCTTACGCACATAAGCTTGCTAAACAGCTTACAGCTGTGCGTAAAAATGGTACACTAGCTTATTTAAGACCAGACGGTAAAACTCAGGTAACAGTAGAGTATAACGACGATGAAATCGTAAGAATTGATACAATCGTTGTATCAACACAGCACGACGAGACTGTTACACTAGAGCAGATTCGCAAGGATATTAAAGAATATGTAATTGATGCAATTATCCCTGCTGATTTAATAGACGAGCAAACAAAGCTATTTATAAACCCAACAGGCAGATTTGTTATTGGTGGCCCTGTAGGTGATAGTGGCTTAACAGGTAGAAAGATTATTGTTGATACTTACGGTGGCTTTGCAAGACACGGTGGTGGTGCATTTAGTGGTAAAGACCCAACAAAGGTAGATCGTAGTGCAGCCTATGCAGCAAGATATGTTGCAAAAAATGTAGTAGGTGCTGGTATTGCTAAAAAGTGTGAGGTTCAGCTTGCTTATGCAATTGGTGTTGCTAAGCCTGTATCTGTTTTTGTTGATTCATTCGGCACATCACAGTATACTAACGAAGAGCTTGCAAACGCTGTAAATAAGGTGTTCGACTTACGCCCAGCTGCTATTATCGAAAACCTTAACCTTCGTCATACAAAGTATCAACCAACAGCTGCTTATGGTCATATGGGTAGAGAAGACCTAGATGTTGCTTGGGAGAAGCTTGACAAGGCAGACGAGCTAAAGTCAGCACTTGGTATTAACTAATTCACCTAATTACATACTAAAAGTAAGATATTTTATTTAAGCTATGTAAAAAATTATAAATATGTGTTAAAATAGCTCTGAAGATTTTTCTTTGGGGCTATTTTTTTTGAGATAAGGTGATAATTAAAATGAAAAAAGGAATAATATTCGACCTTGACGGTACACTTTGGGATTCTGCAAGTGTTGTTGTACAGGGCTTTAATGATGAAATAAAATTGCATAGCGATACTGATTATGTGCTTACAGAGGAGATTCTGAAATCACAAATGGGTAAAACTGCTCCACAGATTGCAAAGGTGTTTTTCCCTGACTTAAAAGAGGAGAGAGCATTGGAGCTTATGGCACTATGTGCAAAGCGTGAGCGTGAATATTTAGCCGAGCGTGGTGGCAAGCTGTTTGATAAGCTTGAAGAAACTCTGATAGAGCTTAAAAATAAGGGCTATCTGCTGTATATAATAAGCAACTGCGAATGTGGCTATATAGAAACCTTTATGCGTGTGCATAAGCTAGAAAAGTATTTTGAGGATACCGAGTGCCACGAAAACACAGGACTTTCTAAGGGTGAAAATATAAAGCTAATGATAGAGCGTAACTCAATTGACAAGGCTATATATGTAGGTGACACACAGGGCGATTGCGATGCAACACGCTTTGCAGGAATTCCTTTTGTTTTTGCAGATTACGGCTTTGGCAATGCAGAAAATCCTGATTATACAATCTATAAGTTTGAAGAAATTATAGAGGTGGCAGGTAAGATTTTAAATTAATTTAAATAGGTGTATTATGACACAGCAAGAGTTTTTAAGATTAGATATAAATATAATGCTTTCGCAAAAGTTTGATAAAAGCTGTTCTTATTATTTTATTTGTAAAATTGAGAATATGAATACAGTGGGTAAAGGAAATATCCACTCGTCCTATAAAGCTCAAAGAATTGGTTCAGAGTCTAATCCGGAGTATGTAACAATTGATATAAATAACTGCGACAGATGGATAATACGTGGAAAAATAAATACGTGGTAAAAATAAGATAAAATAATCTTAAATAAATACTTTTAAGTGAAAATATTGAGGTGTGTTATGGAGCTGAATATTAATTCTCCGTCATACTATAGTCAGCATTACGGAATTGATAACGATGTGTATAGGTTTTGTCAAAAGGCATATTTGTATTTTAAAGATAAAGAATACAGTAGCACCCTAAAAACAATTGGAATTGTACCGATTGTTGCACCACAGCAGTTATATGATAATAACGTGTGGAAAGAATCAGTAGGCTTTAGAAGCAGGAATTCTGTTGCGAGTGTTTGCCTTAGAATGGATTTTGAAGAATACCATAACGCAGACAGCAAGCAGAAAATATTGCTTACAAAAGATTTGATATTAAAGGCAGTTAAAAAAGTAAAATCAAAGGGTAAATTCGATTACGAGTCATTTGAAAGAGATTTTACTCTGTTTACAGAAGAATACAAGCTATAGATTAAAATGAGGTGTAGCATATGAATTGTAAGGTAGAGAATGGAAAATTTATTGTAGAAATTAATGGTAAAACCTATTCCTTTAATGCACACGCAGAGGAGCCTAGACCTTCAATGTTCGGTATGGGTTTAACTGTAGCAGGTAAACATTGGTCAAACAGAGATGAAAATATAAAGCTAGAAAAGCATACAAGTATTCAGGACGGAGCAGTAAATGAAAAATATCTTGCATGGTACACACAGGAGTTTATCCCAGACGGTGTTGATTATAAGGTTAACAAAAATGCAAGAATTTATTTGGGTAATCTCGAAACTGGTGAGGATAAGCTTATATATAAGGGTGAGTGCTACGGCGATTTATGCTTTGACGGTGATGACCTATATTTTAATATGGGTAATAAAATTGCTGTTATCAATTTACAAAGTGGAGAGGTTACCGTGCTTTTTAAGCATTCGGGCAGAAAAAAGAACAATGTAAGATTAAAAGTAACTCCACAGCGTATTTTCTTTTCTCATTGGACAAAGGATAATTTTTATCTTATGTGGTACAACAGAGAAACCAAAGAGGTTATAAACCCTCATATAGATTGTGGTGCAAGATATTATATACTGGATGATAACACTGTTATTTATCAAACGCTGTATCATTCATGGTGTGTGGATTTAAACACTCTAAAGAAAAAACGCTTTTTCAATAATACTAAAATGAAAGCTATTCGTAAGCTTGTATGTGATTTCTTTGAAATTCCACAGGAATATTACGAGAATGATTTTTATGCTAAACTGGAAAAGCGTAAGGATAATAAGCTACATTTTATGTGTGAAGGTAGCTTTGATATACCAAAATTGAATTTTGAAGAATGTATTGAAATGACAATAAAAATGAAAGTGCCTAAATATATAGAGGCAGAAATAATTTATGATTTAGAGACTGGTGATATAAGTATTGCCAGTGATAAAAGTAAAATGAAAAAAGATCCACTTAGAAATTATCCCGAGGCTTCATCTTGGAAAATAAGGCAGGTATATATAAAACCAAAAAGGTGAGTACCACATTCGATACCCACCTTTTCTGCCAGATAAACTGTTTTATCAGAAGTTGTTATTTCTGTTTCTGTTCTGATTATTCTGGTTGTTTCTGTTTTGGCTGTTGTTTTGGTTATTATTCTGGTTGTTGTTCTGGTTGTTGTTCTGGTTACTTCTGTTCTGACTGTTATTCTGGTTGTTGTTCTGATTATTAAATCTGTTGTTCATTGAAAAACACCTCCTTGCAAGAATTATTATTGTCAGATAACACACTTAATATACATTAGCTTTTAAAAGGAGTTTAACAAAATATGGAAAATCTACTCCCTGAAAAATTTTTACAAAGAATGAAAATTATGCTAAAGGATGATTACGATGATTTTTTAGCTGAATATAAAAACAAGCCTTATAAGGGGTTAAGGGTTAATACATTGAAATGCAGTGTAGAAAAGCTACATGGTTTGCTTGATGTAAAGCTTTTGGAGTCACCCTTTTCTCCACTAAGCTTTTATATTACAGATGATGTAAAGCTTGGCAATAATCCACTACACCATTGTGGTGCGTTTTATCTGCAAGAGCCGTCAGCGTCAAGTGCTGTAACTGCACTTGACGTTCAAAAGCACGACAAGGTGCTTGACTTATGTGCAGCACCAGGTGGTAAGTCTACTCAGATTGCCACACTTCTTGATGGAACAGGGCTTATATGGAGCAACGAAATAGTTAAAAAAAGAGCACAGATTTTGCTTTCTAATATGGAGCGAATGGGTGTGAAAAACAGCGTGGTTTCATCGATGTCGCCAGATTTGCTATGCCCTAATTTAGTAGGTTATTTTGATAAGGTATTAGTAGACGCACCTTGCTCGGGTGAGGGTATGTTCAGAAAGGACGAAACAGCAATTACCGAATGGACAGCCGAGCATACAAAATCTTGTATGGAGCGTCAATTGCAAATTCTGGAGAGTGCAAAGCTTTGCTTAAAGCAGGGTGGTACTCTTGTGTATAGCACCTGTACTTTTTCAGAATATGAAAACGAAGAAGCAATAAAAGCATTTTTAAAGGCTAACCCAGATTTTACGCTTGTTGATTGTGGTACAAGCTATGGCAGAGGTGGTATAGATATGCCACAGGCACGCAGAATTTACCCAATGGACGGTGGCGAGGGTCATTTTGTGGCTAAGCTTATTAAAGAGGGAGAGGCTGGCTTTACAGCAGATGATTATTCTGTGCAAAAACAGAATAAAATTACAGCTGATATTATAAATCAAGCTAAGAAATTGTTTGCAGAAATCACAACATCAAACAGCACACCAGATTTTACAGTTGTTAACGATAAGATTATAATTAAGCCACAGGTTATGCCAAATATAAACGGCTGTGGCGTTTTAAGATGTGGTATACTTTTTGGCGAGGTAAAGAAAAACAGAATAGAGCCTGCACATAATTTCTTTACAGCTAACAATGCAGAATATTTTAAAAATGTTGTTGATTTAGATGTAAACTCACCAGAGGCTAATGCTTATTTGTTGGGTGAAGAAATATCTGTTGACAGCTCACTTAAGGGCTATACAGCTGTTTGCATAAACGGAATAACACTTGGCTTTGGCAAATGCTCAAACGGTCAGCTTAAAAATAAATATCCAAAGGGATTAAGAAAGGTTAAATAGTGAGTAATATGGAGCTTTCTAACATTGGTACTATAAAAGAAATTTTAAGTAAATACGGCTTTACATTTTCAAAGGCATTGGGACAGAACTTTCTTATAAATCCGTCAGTATGTCCACGTATGGCAGAATATGGTGGAGCCCAAAAGGGAGTAGGAGTAATCGAGGTAGGCCCTGGTATTGGTGTGCTTACCTGTGAGCTTGCAAAAAGAGCCGACAAGGTAGTGTCGGTAGAGCTGGATAAAAGACTTCTGCCTGTCCTTGACGAAACTCTTGCCGAGTTTGATAATGTAAAGGTTGTAAATGATGATATATTAAAAATAGACCTTAAAAAGCTTATAGAGGAAGAATTTGAGGGAATGGAGGTTGTAGTATGTGCAAACCTACCATACTATATTACTTCACCTGTAATTATGAAGCTTTTAGAGGATAAGCTACCTATAAAGGCACTTACTGTAATGGTACAAAAAGAGGCTGCACAGCGTATATGTGCCGAGGTTGGCACAAGACAGAGTGGTGCTGTAACAGTAGCAGTAAATTATTACTCTACACCACAGCTTCTATTTAATGTATCTGCTGGTAGCTTTATGCCAGCACCAAAGGTGGATTCAGCTGTAATCAGACTAGACATAGACCAACAGCCAAAGGTAACAGTTAGTAACGAAAAGCTGTTTTTCAGAATAATAAAATCAGCCTTTGGACAAAGAAGAAAAACACTTTCTAATTCGCTTTCATCTGGCTTATCACTAAGTAAAAGCGAGATTATAAAAGCACTAGAAACAGTAAATGTACCTGTAACCTACCGTGCAGAACAGCTTACAATGCAACAGCTTGCAGATATCGCAAATGCAGTTGATGATATAATGAATTGATTTATAAATTGAAAATCTGGTAAAATGGTGATAAGTATGATACCAAACAAATTAGAGTATGGCGATGAAATCAGAGTAATTGCTCCGTCCAGCAGTCTTGGTAGAGTAAGAAAGGAAATTTATGACCATGCACTTTCTTATTTGACATCGCAAGGCTTTAATATTACTTTTTCTAAAAATAGCAGAGAAATGGACGAGTTCCGTTCTTCGCAAATACAATCAAGAGTAGATGATATACACGAAGCATTTTTGGATAAAAACGTAAAAATGATAATTACCTGTATAGGTGGTTTTAATGTTAATCAGATTCTACCACATCTGAATTACGATTTAATTAAAGAAAATCCTAAGATTCTTTGTGGTTATTCAGATATAACAGCGTTATTACATGCGATATATGCAAAAACAGGCTTGGTTACATATCACGGACCACATTTTAGTACATTTGGTTTTGATATAGAGCCTGAATATACACAAGCTTGCTTTTATGATTGCTTGATGAAAAATAATGAAATTGCTATTAACCCTTCAAAAACAAGTAAAGAGTATTATGTTATTCAAGAGGGTGTATGTGAGGGTAATATAATAGGTGGAAATTTGTGTACATTAAATCTTTTACAAGGTACACCTTATATGCCTGACTTGAGTGAAAAAATCTTGTTCATTGAAGACGATAATATTATGGGAGATTATTTTGTTTACGAGTTTGACCGAAATCTTCAGTCTTTGCTTCAAGTATGTGGAGGAAAGACAATTCGAGGTATTGTGTTTGGAAGATTTGATGAGTGCTGTAAGCTGGACGAAAATGTAATCAGAAAGATTATCAAGGATAAGATTTCTGTTGATATTCCTGTTGTCTTTGGTGTAGACTTCGGACACGTGTTTCCTATGATTACTTTCCCGATTGGTGGAAAGGCAAAGATAGTTGCAGAAAATAATAATTTGAATATTACATTGTTAAATAAAGAGTGATTATAAAATTCTAGTTTTATAACAAAAACTAACCACAAACGGAGTGACAGTATGACTATTAACGAAACAGCAAAAACATCTACTTATTTATTCTCTGATTTATCAGATTCAAAAATAAGGTTTGGTTTGCAGGATAACGGCACAGAATACAGTAAATCAGCACAGCCTGCACAGGATGTTTTTAAACGCAGAATAGCAAGGCTATATAATAGCACAATTGCATATAGCAATAAAGCAGAAAATGTTATAGATGCGTTGCTTATGGCTGTGGCAAGTGGTAACGAGAAAATTGCTGTTTTATCATCTGTTTTTGCTCCTATTAAAAAATTAATAAATACATCGGCAGAAAATCATTGTATAAGAATTATATATTTTGATGATATAAGTCAGCTTGAAAAGCTATTGAAAAATGGGGCAAAGGCTGTGGTGCTGTCAAGTGCGTCTGATTTAACTTGTACTGTAAATGCAACACAGGCAAGTAGATTATGCAGTGAATATCATACTCCGTTAATAGTAGACAACACACTTACAACAGCTTATAATTATAACCCGTTTTCAGATAATGCCGATATTGTGCTTGAAATGTCACAGCTTGTTTCTGTAAGTGACGAAAAAAACAGCTATATAACCTTGCTAGAAAAGCAAGGCTTTAATTGGCTGTATAACAATCGCTACAGCAAGCTTTACCCTTACCGAAATATAAGCACACCTATAACAGCGTTTGTAAGAGGTAAATGCAAAACTCTTGCTACCGAAAATAATAAAGCAGCTCAGGCAGAATATTTTACAATGTGTGAGGGCTTGCGTACACTTTGTAAACGCTTTAATATACATAGTGCAAACAGCAAGCTTATACTACAGCTTTTACAGCCTTATTGTAGTCAGCTGTCTTATAATTTTATAAATAATAAAGCCTCAATTTATACATCTGTAAAGCTTAAACCAGAGTTTGCAGAGGTAGTAAAAGAAAAGCTCTTGCCTGTAACAATTTACAAGCAAGAGCGATTATACGCTATGTACAGCTGTACTGCTGTGTTTTTTGAAGATGATACAATGTACATAAAGGCAGGTACCGAGCCTACAGGCTATTTAAAGCAAATGTTTAGGTTTATGTAAATAGCTCTCTTTCGGTTATATATCCATTGCCGTATGTACAATATTTTAAAGCCTCGTCATAGGTTTTGAAGCTTCTGATAATTTCAGAGGCTTCTTTTTTATTGAAATCATCATTGAATATCATATTACTTGTGGCAGTAACATTAGGAGCACCAACTACTATATAGCACCAGCCAATATCATCTTCTCCCTTTTGCATAGGATTTTTACCCTCTGTCATACTTTCAGTACAATTAATTTCGTTTGACAGCTCATAAACGATAAAATAGGCATTGTTCGAATGGTCTTTTCTGTTGTAGTTGTAAAGCATCATACGGTCATGGTAGGTGTATGTGTATGAGAATGAACCACTTTTGCTCCAACCAATACGGTCTTTACCACTGTCATATTCCATATCGAATTCTGTAATATTATCTGCTATGTAATTATCGGCAATTTTGCGTATAGCTTTGTTTAGGGCTTCTTTATCGTAATTTTCAATAGTGTCTGATGCAAAGTCTACACCTGTTACTATATATTCCTTTTGATTTACTGTAATTGTATAGCCAGCATTTTTTAAGGCTACATCATCATACACAGCCTTAATAGTTGCTTTACCACCATTGCAGAGCTTACCATTATTTTCGCAGATAAATGTAAAATTATCCTTGATAATAGCTTCACAATCGTCTGTATTTATACTTGCACTACCCATTCCAAGCTTGCCCGAAAAGTTAACCTTTAAATTCTCAAATGGATTTATTGTCATTAGGCTGTTTTTATGTACTGATTGATTGTTGGTACTATTGTTGCAAGAAGTAATAGTAATTAAGCTAACTAGCATAACAAGTGCTAGAGCTAGCCTTAATGTTTTTTTCATTATGTATCACCATATTATTATTGTGTTTGAAGTGTTGTTTAATAACCCAAATCCTCATTCACAATAATAACCTTAATTCTGTTTTTCTGTCTTTGCTTGCCAGATAAAACATAGTTACAGCAAATTCTTGTATCGCTCATACAGCCATCACACATTTCGTCATTTTCGGTAGGTAGGTTTAACGCCATACACTTGCCATTTACTGAGCAATATGTGTTAAGTCCAAGTCTAACTGTATTTTTAGGTGCAGCAATCTCTCTTACTCTTGTAACAGCGTCATCAATTGTTTTTACAATCTTGTTTTTGCCCACAACAAGAATAACGCTTTTAGGGCCATAAAGTATAGCAGCTACTCTGTTAGAATTACCGTCAACATTGTAAATATAGCCACTTTCTGTAATAGCATTAGCACTTGCAAGATATACATCGGCAGTAAAAGCCTTACGGTAAATTTTTTCTACTTCTTCTCTTGTAATGCCCTCTTTTGCTCTGTCAAGATATGTATAATCTCCTGATTTTATTAAATCCATAATGCCAGCTTCAGCTAATGTAACCGAGCCACCATTTGTTATAATATCACCCTTGTTAAGCATAGACTTTACCTTATCAAAGGCTTCTTCCTTTGTTTGGCAAAAATAAGCCTCCATATTGTTATTTTGAAGATTTTTTATAGTTTTTTCTATCTGACAATTCATAATATCACCTGCATAATTCCCAAAATTTTAATTATGATATATTATACAATAAATAAGTTTATTTTAAAAGGGCAAAATAAGTAAAAAATTACAACCTAAATATTGAAAATATGGGTGTTTAATGGTATAATCTATAAATGTATAAATATGCTATTTGAAAGGAAAGGTTAAGATGACCAACTCAAATATATATCGCACACATCTATGTGGCGAGCTAAGAGAAGAACATATTGGAAGCAAAGTAAGAGTTGCAGGCTGGGTTGAGAATATTCGTGACCACGGCGGTGTAATGTTTTTGGATATTCGTGACCAGTACGGTATTGTACAGGTAGTAGTTCATAACGAAGAAATGCTTGCACAGGTTAATAAAGAGTGCACAGTAACTGTTAGTGGTGAGGTTGTAAAAAGAGATGAAGAAACAATCAACCCTAAAATAGCTACTGGTATGGTAGAGGTTACAGCAGAAACACTTACAGTTCTTGGTAAATGTCGCAATGCTTTACCATTTGAGGTAACAAGCTCTACAGATACAAAAGAGGATATTCGTTTAAAATATCGTTTCTTAGACCTTCGTAATAAAAAGGTTCATAATAATATTTTAATGAGAAGTCAGGTTATTTCTTACCTAAGAAGTAAAATGACAGAAATGGGCTTTAACGAAATAAATACACCAATTCTTTCTGCAAGTTCACCAGAGGGTGCAAGAGATTACCTTATCCCAAGCAGAAAGCACAAGGGTAAGTTCTATGCTCTACCACAGGCACCACAGATTTTTAAACAGCTATTAATGGTGTCTGGCTTTGATAAGTATTTCCAGATTGCACCTTGCTTCAGAGATGAAGACGCAAGAGCAGACCGTTCACCAGGTGAGTTCTATCAGCTAGATTTCGAAATGGCTTTTGCTACACAAGAGGATGTTTTTGCAGTAGCAGAAGAGGTTCTTTACAGTGTATTTACAAAGTTCTCTAGCAAAGAGGTTTCAAAGCCACCTTTTGCAAGAATTCCATATGCAGAGGCAATGCTAAAGTATGGTACAGATAAGCCAGACCTAAGAAACCCACTATTAATTCAGGACATCAGCGATATGTTTGTAGAAACAGATTTTGCTCCATTCAGAAAGAAAACTGTTCGTTCAATCAATGTTCCAAACGCTGCTCTACAGTCTAAAAAGTGGTTTAAGAATATGGAGGAGTTCGCTCTTTCAATCGGTATGAAGGGTCTAGGCTATGTAAAGGTAAGAGAAGACCTTACTTTTGATGGCCCTATTGATAAATTCCTAAAAGAGGGCGACAGAGAAAAGCTTATCGAAATTAACGGCTCAAGTGCAGGCGATGTTATCTACTTTATCGCAGATAGCAAGGACGACGCTCCAAAGCTAGCTGGTCAGATAAGAACAGAGGTTGCTAAGAGATTAAAGCTTATCGACGAGAGCAAATTCGAAATGTGTTTTATTGTTGACTTCCCAATGTATGAGCATGACGAGGAAAGTGGTGCAATAATCTTTACACACAACCCATTCTCAATGCCACAGGGTGGTATGCAGGCACTAAAAGAGAAGGACCCAACAGAAATTCTTGCTTATCAGTACGACATAGTTTGTAATGGTGTAGAGCTTTCTTCAGGTGCTGTTCGTAACCACGACCTAGATACAATGATCGAGGCATTCTCAATTGCAGGCTATACAGAGGAAGATCTAAAGGCGAAGTTTACTTCACTTTACAATGCATTCCAGTATGGTGCACCACCACACGCAGGTATGGCACCAGGTGTAGACCGTATGCTTATGCTACTTGCTGAGGAAGAAAATATTCGTGAGGTAATAGCATTCCCAATGAACAGCAACGCACAGGATGTTCTGATGGGTGCACCTAACGAGGTTTCTGAGCAACAGCTAAGAGAGGTTCATATAAAACTTAGATAAAATTCAGGGAGGTAGTAACAATGGTTTCCCACGAAGAAATAATGCAGATAGCAAGACTTGCAAAGCTTTCTGTAAAAGAAGAAGAGCTAGACGGTTTAACAGCCGAAATGCAGGGTATAATAGATTTTGCTGACGCTATAAATAACGCACCAACAGATGGTGAAGAGTTTGATAATATAAACAATCTGTCTAATGTTTTCAGAGAAGATGTAGTGGTAGAGTCTTACCCTACAGAAGAAATTCTTGCTAATGCTAACAGCAAAGCAGACGATTGTTTCTTAGTTAAAAAGAGAAGTCTATAATAAATAATAAAGACTTCCAAAACGCAAAAAAGAAGGGATTGATACCAATGGCAGAGGTTAAAAGCAGGATAAAAGCAATTAACGAAATGCTTACAACTAAACAGGCAACCTGTACAGAGCTAACACAGCAGTACTTAGATGCCATTAACAATACCAACGGTGACCTTAATGCTTATGTAAATGTTACAGCAGAAGAAGCACTTGCAGGTGCTAAGGCTGTAGATGAAAAGCTTGCAAAGGGAGAAGAAATTTCTCTACTTGCAGGCGTGCCTATGACATTAAAGGATAATATATCAACAAAGGGCATAGAAACAACCTGCTGTTCAAAGATATTGCAGGGTTATAAGCCTATTTACGATGCTACAGTATGGGATATTCTACAAAAGGAAAATGCTGTACTTCTAGGTAAAACAAATATGGACGAGTTTGCAATGGGTTCATCTTGCGAAACATCTGTATTTGGTGGTGCTAAAAACCCACACAGCTTAAATCATGTAGCAGGTGGCTCATCAGGTGGTGTTGCCTCTGCTGTAGGTGGTAATATTGCAGTTTACGGTCTAGGCTCAGACACAGGTGGTTCTATCCGTCAGCCTGCAAGCTTTTGTGGTATTGTAGGACTAAAGCCTACATACGGCAGTGTGTCAAGATATGGCTTGATTGCTTATGCGTCAAGTCTTGACCAGATTGGCCCAATAACAACAACAGTTGAAGATACAGCTATTGTATATGATGCTATTTCAAAGTATGACCCAATGGATTCAACATCTCAGGGTAATAAGGGTGTAAAAACCTGCGATACTCTTAGAAATGACATCAAAGGTATGAAAATCGGTATTGCAAGAGAGTACCTTGAGGGTGTTCGTGACGATGTAAAAGAGGCTATTTTAAAAGCTTGTAGCGTTTACGAAAGTCTGGGTGCAGAGATTGTATACTTTGATTTACCAGCACTTAAATATTCACTTCCTGTATATTATATACTAGCTTGTGCCGAGGCGTCATCAAACCTTGGTAGATACGATGGTATCAGATATGGCTATAAAACACCTATTTATAACGATGTAAACGAAATGATTTGCAAAACAAGAAGTGAAGGCTTTGGTAGTGAGGTTAAAAGAAGAATTATGCTTGGTACTTATGTTTTAAGTGCAGGCTATTTTGATGCTTACTACAAAAAGGCACAAAATCTTCGTGGTACTATAGTAAAGGAATTTGAGAATGCATTTAAGAATGTAGATGTTATTCTTGCTCCTACAGTACCAATGACTGCGTTTGAGGTTGGTAAGGCTGTAAGCGACCCAATCGAAACATACCTAACAGATATTTGCACAGTACCTGTAAATATAGTAGGCTTGCCTGCTGTTTCGGTACCTTGTGGCTTTAACGCAAATGGTATGCCTATTGGTATGCAGCTTATCGGTAATAAATTCTCAGAGGCGACTATTCTTAATGCTGCATGGCAGTATGAAAACGCTACACATTCAGATATGTTTAAAAGTGCAGAAATGGGGGTTAAGCTATGAAATACGAGCTTGTAGCAGGACTTGAAACTCATGTTGAGTTAAGTACAAATACAAAGATTTTCTGTGGCTGTACTACAGAATTCGGTGGTGACCCAAACACCCATTGCTGTCCTATATGTATAGGCTTACCAGGTACATTGCCTAAGCTTAATAAAGAGGTTGTACGCTATGCAATAAGAGCTGGCTTGGCTACTAATTGCGAAATTAACAGAGTTTCTAAGATGGATAGAAAGAACTATTGCTATCCTGACCTTTCAAAGGCTTATCAGATTTCTCAGTATGACCAGCCTTTATGTAAAAATGGCTACATTGAGTTAAGCAGTGGTAGAAGAATAAGACTTAACCGTATTCACATTGAAGAAGACGCAGGTAAGCTTATTCACCAAAAGGGCGACACATATGTTGACTACAATCGTGGTGGCGTTCCACTAATCGAAATTGTTACAGAGCCAGACATTCGCTCTATTGACGAAGCAAGAGAGTATGTTGAAAAGCTACAGCAGATTATGAGATACATCGGTGTTTCTGACTGTAAAATGCAAGAGGGCTCAATGCGTTGCGATGTAAATATTTCTGTTCGTCCACAGGGTCAAAAGGAATTTGGCACAAGAACAGAAATTAAGAATATGAACTCAATCACCTTTATGGCAAAGGCTATGGAGTACGAGTTTGAAAGACAGGTAGATTTAATCGAAGCTGGAGGAGAGGTTCAGCAGGAAACATTAAGATATGACGATGTTACAAACACAACCTCAAGTATGCGTGGCAAGGAAGACGCAAACGACTACCGTTACTTCAGAGATCCAGACCTTGTTACAATTAATGTAACAGATGCCGAGGTAGAGGAGCTTGAAAAAACTATTCCTGAGCTACCAGATGAAAAGCTAGAGAGATATGTAGACGATTTAGGTATTCCAGAGGCTGACGCTTTGTTGCTTGTAAAGTACAGAAAGGTAGCCGAGTATTTCGAAAAGGCTATTGAGGGTACAGCAACACCAAGAACAGCTGCTAACTTTATCATCGGTCAGATTTTTAGAACAATAGAGAACGAATCAGCAAAAGAGGAGTTTAATATTGCAGTATCAGCCGAAAATCTGAACGAGCTTATTAAGCTTATTGATAGTAAAAAGATAAAGATGAATCTTGCTAAGTCTACTCTTGATAAAATGCTTGAAACAGGTAAAAAGGTTAGCGAGCTTATATCAGAGAGCGATATGGGTGGCTTGGACGAGTCTGCAACATTAAAGCTATGTCAAGAGGCTGTAGATAATAACCCTAATGCTGTAGCCGACTATAAAAATGGTAAAGAAAAGGCTATTAAGGCTATTGTTGGTTATGTAATGAAAAACAGCCGAGGTAAGGCAGACGCTATGGCTGCAGAAAATATAATTAAAGATCTTATTAAGTAATTTGTAAGATAAATATTTTAATTAACGGAGGTTTGAGGTATGAATAATCAGTACGATCCAAACAATCAGTTGAATCAGAATAACCAGTATACTCAAAATACTCAGTATCAACAGCAAAATCAGTATAATCCTAATAATCAATATAACCCTAATAACCAGTATCAGCAGAATAATCAGTATAACCCTAATCAGAACTCTAGCTTTAACTTTGATGTTGATGACATTAAGAAAAAGGTTAAAACATTTTTGTTTGATACACCTGTAGATAAGGATGTTTACGACCCACAGGATATTGCACTGAATAAAGATATTACAATATTATCTTACCTAGGTATTCTTTGCTGGATTCCTTTTGTAAAGAATAGTAATTCTAGATTTATTCGTTTCCATTTTAATCAGGGTTTAATTTGGCTAATAGCTTCATTTGCTGCCGGTTTAGTTTCTTCTATTCCAATTGCTATTTTTAGCTTAATTCCTGTTGTTGGCCCTATATTCGCTACACTTATTAGTGTAGCTGTGTCGCTGGTTGTTATAACAGGTGTGGTTGTTGGTATTTATAATGTGTGCCATTCCAGAGCAAACGAGCTACCTTTTATAGGTAAATTCAGACTTATTAAAACAATTCCTGACGTTGCTCCAAATAGCTACAATAACGCTCCACCACAAAACGGTTATAATAATCCACCACAGCAGGGTGGCTTTAACAATGTACCACCACAAAATGGTTACAATAACCCACCACAGCAAAGCACAGGCTTTGATGTAGAGGCTTACAGCAATGGCTCTGTAAATGCTGGTTTTGGTCAAAACATTGATCAAAACAACAATAACCAATAAAATATACTACATAAAAGTTAGTAAAAAAATTAAGCAAGTGACATTTTAAACTGTCACTTGTTTTTTTGTGTAAATAGGGGAGAATGGTTGATAAATTGGAATTTGTGGGGTTAATAAAAAACTACGATAGAAAAAATCGTAAAGTTTAGGTCCACCCTTTTTAAAGGGTGGTGGGTCAAGGGCAACGCCCTTCCAGGTTTTAAGGACGGAGTCCTTAACGCTTCAAGATTATTTAAAAATGCCTTTTCAAGGCATTTTTAGGAAAAACTATGAGTTAAAGGGTTTCACCCTTTAAAATCCCACGATGGGCTTTGCCCCACGACCCCAAAAGCCTTTAAAA
>JAZSEI010000078.1:0-1894 GCA_045531635.1 Acutalibacteraceae bacterium | reverse complement strand
ACTTATCAGCAGAAGATGAGGTTATGCCAGCTACATTAGTCATCTTAGTACGAATATACAAATTCTTGAACTTGTGTGCTTCATCAACAAAGATACGGTCAACACCAAGCTGTTCAAAGGTAACTACATCGTCCTTTGCTTTATCTTCGTACAACTCTTTCATTTTGTTCTCTAGCTTTTTCTTTTCGCCCTCTAGCTGTTTTATAGTGAAGTTTTCACCGTTCTGAGCCTTTGCTTCAGTAATAGCGTTAACAATATCGTTTATTTCCTCTTGCATAAAGGCTTCTTGTCTTTCTAAGCTAACAGGGATTTTTTCAAACTGAGAATGTCCGATAATTACAGCGTCGTATTCTCCTGTGGCAATTCTTGAGCAGAACTCTTTACGCTTGTGTGTGCTAAAATCGTTCTTAGTCGCAACAAGAATGTTCACTGATGGGTAAAGGTTTAAGAAGTCAGAACCCATTTGCTCTGTTAAATGGTTTGGTACAACAAACAGAGATTTATTGCACAAGCCAAGTCTTTTTGCTTCCATTGCACTTGCAATCATCTCGAAGGTCTTGCCAGCACCTACTACGTGTGCAAGTAAGGTGTTACCACCATACAAGGTACGAGCTATTGCATTAACCTGATGTGGTCGCAAGGTTATTTCAGGGTTCATACCCGGAAATGTCAGATGTGAGCCATTATATGTACGGTTACGAATTGAATTGTAGGTATCGTTGTATTTACGCAACAAATCATTTCTTCTCTGAGGGTCAGCAAAAATCCATTCTTCAAACTTTTCTTGAATTTTTTCTTGCTTCTTCCTTGCAACAGTTGTTTTTTGAGGGTTAAACACCTTTACTTCTTGACCGTCTATAATCTTTATATCGTGTACCTTAGGTGTTTTCAGATTAAGAGCAAGCTCCAGTAGCTGATAAGCGTTGTAGTCCTTAGTTCCGTATGTGTTTCTTGCCAAAAAGCCAGTATCAGAGCTTTTACTGGTTATATTCCACTTACTGGTGTACTCACTGTAGGTTACATTTATTTTATAGGTGTGGTATCCTGGTTGGAATACTTCGTCAATAAACTGCTTGATGTATTTAGTATCAACCCAAGTTGCACCTAAACGAATTTTGACCTCTGCTGCTGATAAGTCCTTTGGCTGTACATTTTCAAGAGCAACAACATTACCTTTGTATTTGCTGTCATTTTCGGCAACGCTTTTTGCTATGAATAGCTTTGTACGAACATCACCCGACAAATACTCATCTGCTGTCTGATACTCGTCCTTGCCTGGTACTGGGTAAATAATGTCTGTTAAGTCAGCTATTACCTTTTCCTGTTCAAAGCCTGTTAGCTTAGCCATATATTCTATATCAACCTTACCACGCTCGTTAAGGCTTACAGCCAGTGCTTCAATAGATGTTTCAGCGTATGTTACTGGAATGTACGGTTTAATGGTTCTCTTATAGAATATATCAGATTTACGCTTCAGCTTTCCGTCCTCGTCTAACAGCTCAAGAGATGTAAGCAGTGGGAAAGAGCTGTCTTGATTAAATGCCAGCTTATTACCTCTACTGTTAATTAAGCCATACTTTTTAGTGAACTTTTCATATTCATTATTAAGCTCATCACGCTTAGCAGAAATATCACTATCAGGATAATCATTAGATTGATAATCAATCAAATCTCTGACAATATCCCTTAGCTTTATCAATCCTCTTACTCGTTCTTCAGGTAAGCCTGATATGCTTTGCTTTTCCATTATGCTGTTCTTTCGGAAATATAAATCTCCGTCCACAATAGCATAGCTATAATTTTTAACAGTAGGGTCTGCTGGTATAGCTTTTACTTCGGTGCTTTCGATTACATCATCTACATCTTGAGCCTTGTTTTGAGCCACTATCTGACC
>JAZSEI010000133.1:0-7003 GCA_045531635.1 Acutalibacteraceae bacterium | reverse complement strand
TTTTATCTATGGGAATGTCCTCTGATTATGAAGAAGCCATAAAATGTGGTGCTAATATGGTAAGGATTGGTTCATCACTGTTTGGTGCCAGAATTTATAAGTAATTTGGAGGTACAAATGGCAGGATTTGGAAATAAATTTAAAAGTCTGTGGAGTGTTCCTGAAGAGCTTGAGGATGATGAACGCTCTTCAAAACGAAGCAGAAATAAAGATTATAAAGCAGATAGAAGAAGCAGAGATGATGATTATTCCGATTCATCATATAGCAGTAGATATAGTGATGATTTAGAGGATGATTATTACGAAGAGTCATACTCAAATTCATCTCTTGACACATATACAAATTATTCAAACGATGAATATTACGATACATCGTCAAGCTATTCAAGTGGCTTGTCTACATCGTATTATTCTAATAAAATTCTCAATATTAATGCTACTGCAAGGCTACAGGTTGTATTTTTTAAGCCAGTAAGCTTTAATAACGATGCAGTACACGTTGCTGATGAGCTTATGAAGTCTCACACCGTTTTGCTTAATTTTGAAGAAACACCACGTGATGAATCAAAACGAATTGTAGATTTCTTAAGTGGTTGTGCTTATGTAAGTGGTGGTAAGGTTCAGCGTATTGCAAAAAACATTTTTATAATTACACCAAATAATGTAGAGCTTACAGGCGACAGTCTTATCGACGAGCTTCAAAGTAATGGTTTACAGATAACAGAGTAATTTATGACTAACGAAAATGCTTTGTTAATTGCTAGGCTTGACGATATTATTACAGCCTCTTCAAAAAAACAGTACCCTACATTTATCGGTTTTTTAAACGAACAGCAAATTTCTGTTTTAACACAGCACCTAAAAAAATCAAAGGTGAGTAATTACAGATTTTTTGGTGGATACGAGAATAGTGACAGATGCTTGCTTGGTATATCCTTTGGTGATTACATTGAGGACTATTATTACCCTATAACTGGTATAAGCTTTAAATATAAGCCAGAGTATAAGTTATCTCATCGTGATTTTTTAGGCTCACTTATGGGCTTAGGATTAAAACGAGAGGCTATAGGCGATATACTTACAGGTGACGGCTATACGGTTGTATTTATAAAGGATGAAATTAAAAAATATGTACTTTCACAAATTCAAAAAATAGGTTCTGTTGGTGTTGTTACCGAAGAATGGGATAATTACACACTACCTATAAAAAATGAGTTTGAGAATATAAGCTGTACAATATCATCAGCAAGACTTGATAATATTGTTTCGGCACTAGTCGGTTTAAGCAGAGAAAAATCAGCCACTATCATAAAACAAGGGTTGGTGTTTGTTAATTCTATTACTGTAGACAATTTAAGTTATACAATAAAAACTGGCGACAAAATCTCTATACGAGGTAAAGGAAAATTTATTGTTGGTGATTTTTCTGGTTTTACTAAAAAAGGCAGATTAAAGCTAACTGTTCAAAAATATATTTAGGAGTGAACATTATGTTAAGTATTGAAGATGCAAAAAATGTACAATTTAAAAATTCTGTAAAAGGATATAAAAAAGAAGAGGTTGACCAATTTATAGATGAGGTTGTAGCTACTTTAGAACAAAATAAGAAAGAGAAAATAGAACTTGTAAAAAAGCTAGACATTCTTGCAAAAAGAATCGAGAAGTACAGAAAAGATGAAGACGAGGTTCGTGGTGCTTTAATTAATGCAGAAAAGGTTAAAGGTTCTGCAGTAAAGCAGGCAGAAGAGAAGGTTGCGCTACTTCTTGAAGAGGCTAAGGCAGAGGCTAAGCGTATTATTTATGATGCAAATGCAAGTGTAGTTTCTCAGAAAAATAATTATCTAAAACTTCAGGCAGATGCTGTTGTACTAAGAGAACAGCTACTTGCTACATATAACAACCATATCAGAATGTTAGAGGATCTACCAACATCAGCAGATATTGGTCAGATGAAGGTAGAGCTTGATACCCAATACCCAACAGATCCTATTACTGCATCAACAAGTGTTGCTATAGCTTCTGAGCCTGTTAAGGTACCAGCAGAAGAAGCTGTAGCAGAGGCAGAAGTAGCTGAAGTAAATGAAAATGCTGATGAAATGACAGACATTACAGCAGAGTAATTTAAAGAAGATAAAAGTGGTGTTTTATACACCACTTTTTCTCTATACCCTGTTGAGAATTTAGTAATTAGAAAATTGTAAATTACGAGGTACTGTAATGTTAAAAATCAGGTATGTTAAATCAGAAGATAAAGAATTTTGGTATAGCCTTGACAGACACTTGCCTGAACAAGAGTTTGATAATAAGGTGTGCAATAAAAGAGGATATGTTTTATTAGACGGAAGTACACCTGTTGGATTGTTAAGATATAATCTTTTTTGGGACAATACACCATTTTGTACTATGTTATTTGTTGATTGGAAATCTCACAGAAAAGGCTATGGTAAAATGCTTATGGAATATTGGGAAGATGATATGAAAAAACAAGGATACGGAATGGTTTTAACATCTACTCAAGTTGATGAAGATGCACAGCATTTTTATAGAAAACTGGGATATAAAGATTGTGGAGGCTTTGTTATAGATATTCCAGGTTATGAGCAACCTATGGAGATGTTTATGATTAAGGCTATTTAAATCAAACTCCAATTTTAATATTCCCTCAACAACCTAGGAGGTTTTTATGATTATTTCATTTATTGTGGCAATTCTTATTGTAGTTGCTGATCAATTAATAAAGCTACTTGTGGTAAACACGATTAAAGGTGCAGATAGTGTAAGTATATTAAATGGTCTTGTAGAGTTTACATACCTTGAAAACCGAGGTATGGCATTTGGTATGCTACAAAATGCTCGTTGGTTATTTATAGTTTTTACTTCAATTGTAATGATAGCTATTGTTGTATATATGATTAAAACCAAACCACAAAGCAAGTTTTTGCTAATTTCACTTGCACTTGTGCTTGGTGGTGGTATTGGTAATCTTATAGATAGAATTTTCTTGGGTTATGTAATAGATTATATCCAGCTTTCTTTCTTTAGTCCGGTTTGTAATTTTGCAGATTATTGCATAACAATAGGTACTGCAATGCTTATGGTATTTATATTGTTTTTTAGTTCAGATAGCGAGAGCACTAAGAAAAAGGTAGAAGTAAGCGATGAATGAATTAAGCTTTGTTGTAAATGAAGAAAATGTAGCTGTAAGAATAGATAAATTCCTTACAGAAAATATCAACGACATAACCCGTTCTGCTATTCAAGGCTATATAACAGACGGATATGTAACTGTAAATGATGTAATAATAAATAAAAATTATAAAACAAGGTTAAACGATAAAATCACAGTTCAAATACCTGATCCAATCCCACTTGAAGCCTTGCCAGAGGATATTCCAATTGATATTATTTATGAGGATGAGGATGTTATAGTTGTAAATAAACCCAAGGGTATGGTGGTTCATCCTGCTGTTGGAAATTATACAGGCACATTGGTTAACACACTTTTATATCATTGTAAAGATAGCCTTTCTGGTATAAATGGTGTACTTCGTCCAGGAATTGTACATAGAATAGATAAAAACACAAGTGGCCTGCTTATTGTAGCCAAGAATGATATTGCTCATAAAGGTCTTGCAGAGCAGATTAAAGAGCATAGCTTTACAAGACAGTACGAAACTATAGTATATGGCAATATCAAAGAGGATGAGGGAACTATAGACCAGCCAATAGGAAGAAACCCATACGATAGAAAAAAGATGGCTGTAACACCACAAAACTCAAAAAATGCAGTAACGCACTTTAAGGTACTTGAAAGATTTAACGAGTTTACTCATCTTGCTGTTAATTTAGAAACAGGAAGAACCCACCAAATAAGGGTGCATATGTCATATATAAATCACCCAGTAGCAGGTGATGATGTATATGGACCTAAAAAGGTAATAACAAAGCTAAACGGTCAGTGCTTACACGCAAGAAAAATAGGCTTTGTTCACCCTATAACTTATGAATATTTAGAGTTTACATCTGATCTACCTGAATATTTTACTAGTTTTTTAAACGAATTAAGAAGTAAATACTACGGATAAATAAAAAACAATTGTCTAAAAATGCTTGCATTTGAAATATAACTATGTTATAATATTAAAGCATTTGAGTTCCGTTATTTTTTTAGTAATGGGGATCAACGCCTGACTTTGTAAGTCAAGACATTGAAGCGGACAGTCCTCTGCCTTAATTGGTACGAATGTCTGAAAACTAGGAGGATTTTAAAATGGATGCACTAAAAACAATCGCAGCTGACTCAATGAAAAACGACGTACCTCAGTTCGGTATCGGTGATACTGTAAGAGTAGGTGTAAACATCCGCGAGGGTGACAAAGAGAGAGTTCAGATGTTCGAAGGCACAGTTATTGCTAAGAAGGGCAGTGGCGTGGCAGAAACCTTTACAGTAAGAAGAGTATCTTATGGCGTAGGCGTAGAGAGAGTATTTCCAATTCACTCACCTAACGTAAAAGAGGTAAAGGTTGTCAGATATGGTAAGGTTCGCAGAAGCAAGCTATACTACCTAAGAGACAGAGTAGGTAAGGCTGCTAAGGTTAAAGAGCAAATTCGCTAATCTGACATTTAAGGGACGAATACCGTCCCTTTTTTGCTTATCAAGCTTTTTATATAGGAGATATTGCTATGAGTGAAGAACTAAAAAATACAGAAGTAACTAACCAAGAGGCAGTCTCAGTTGAACAACCAGAGATTGCAGGCACACTTACACAAGGCTGCTACGATATGCTACATACATTAATTTTGCCAATTACAGTTGTAATGCTTTTACTTACATTTGTTTTTCGATTAGTAGATGTAGATGGTCAATCTATGATGGATACTTTATTTGATAAGGATCAGGTTATTGTTACAAATTTATGTTATACACCTGAGTGTGGTGATGTAGTTGTTATAAGTCATGGTCAAAATCTTTATAAACCTATTATTAAGCGTGTTATAGCAACTGAGGGTCAGTCTTTGAGTATAGATTTTGCTACAGGCACCGTATCTGTAGATGGTGCTATTCTTGATGAGCCATATATTAAAGAAGCACCATTTAAATCTGGTGACGCACAAATTCCTGAGGTTATACCAGAGAATATGGTTTTTGTAATGGGAGATAATCGTAATCATTCTACTGATAGTCGTAGTACAACTGTAGGACTTATTCATGAGGATGATATTATTGGTAAAGCACAGTTTATTTTATATCCATTCGACAGAATGAAAAAGCTTTAATACAAGTTAAAGTAAAAGAGGTAGGGCGTATAGTCTTATCTCTTTTTGGTGTTTCAATCTCTGTAAAACAATAAAAGATAATCAATTTTCTTATTTTCCAAAATCAATAGTTTTTTTCTTTCGATATATGTTATATTCAACTGATAATTCTAATTAGAACATTTATATATCTTCAGGGTTGGAGGAGTTTTATGAAAAATTTTATTGTAAGAACTGTAAATCTTGTGTTTACTATTTTGATGGGCTTTATAACGATGACCACAATAGTATCGTTTTCTAGCTTATTTGGTAGAACCATAGGTTTTGTAGTTGCTGTCGTTTTAATTGCATTTTTACTTTTCTTCTTTTTTTTCGGAAAAAAGCAAATTGATATTTTCCAAGATAAAGTAAGTAAATACATAAAAAATTTAAATACCAAACAGATGATTATTATTATAGCTTTGGTATCCTTAATACCAAAGCTGTTTTTTACATTTTTATTAGGCAACGATGTTACAAAACATCCAGATATGCATATGTATCTTTCTTTTGCCGATCAGATTGCAACAAATGGAAAAATCACTGAGTATACTGGTTATGCTACACAGTTTGGTTATACTACTACCTATGGATTACTACTATCTCCTTTTGTAAAATTGTTTGGTTCTTCTTCTCAGGGGTTACTCATATTATTATCTATTACTACTACTATAGCAAGTCTGCTTATATTTGATATCGTTAGAAAACATGTAGGTAACTCAATAGCTTTTATAGGTGTGTTAATTTATAATTTAACACCTATTGGAATGTTCCAAACTCAATTGTTGATTCACGAAACAGCTTTGCTGTTTTTTCATATTTTGTCATTCTGGTTGTTTTTAAAAGTATTTGATGATAAATATAAACCATTATTTAAAATAACATTTTTAATAATATCTGCAATGCTTATAGCTGTAGGTCAAACTATAAATATTGCTGGTTTGATTATTATAATATCAATGTGCATATTTACTGTTGCAAAAATATCATCAGATAAACTTACATTTAAAAAGCTAGGAAAAATTCTTGCGACAGTGTCTGTTTTTCTGGTATGTTTATTTATTTCTTCAAAAATATTTACTGCTGCAAACAGCAACTTAATTGAAAATTACGCTGAAAAAAAGAACAGCTTAGGACATAGTGTTAAGTATGGATGGGGATTATATCTTGGTGCAAACTATGAAACAAGTGGTGTATGGAACAAAAGTGATGACAGTATCTATTTTAAATATCAAGAAATGGATACAAAAGAAGAAGCTTATGATTATCAGATAAATATAATTAAAGAACGTTACAACGAGTATTTATCAGATCCAATAAAAATCCCTAAGCACTTATTTAACAAATTAAAAGTATTATGGGGTGAACCACCACTTCCTTTTGCTTACGAGCTTGGCAATGGAATAAACGATTTTATTTTCAGAAGTCCAATATACAAAGTGATTAGAATATTTAACTATATGATTTCAATGTTAGTATATTCAATGATATTTTTCTCGGCAAAAAGATTTAACGAAAGATTTAAAAAGCAAGAAGTTTCTGCAGTAACTCATTTTAAGATGGCGATTATTGGTATTACACTTATATTATGTCTTTTCGAGGTTATGCCTAAATATACATTCCATCTACATATACTAATGTATGCAATATGGATGATGGAGATTAAATATTTTAAAGAGAATTCTGAAATTTTTAACAGCAAGATGAA
>JAZSEI010000039.1:0-11421 GCA_045531635.1 Acutalibacteraceae bacterium | reverse complement strand
ATAATGTGTTACAGGCACATTCAAACTAACAGGCTTATAGTAAGAACCTAAAGGTATATGCAAGGATAGAATTATTGGAACTCGGAAAGGTATTGAGTATCTTTATTATTAAAGATATAAACTGTCGAAAATGAGTAATCTATAATAAGCAGTTGAATCAATGCTGAAAAGTAGTGTTCGAACCAGTGAAGTTCCTGTAATGGGAATGGAGGAATGGGCACAAGTCAATAAGGAGAAATTTTATGTCATAAAATCTTAACATAGGGATTCGAGTAAGACAAAAAAGCCACTAAACGAAAGAAGGTGGTACCCTATGACAGGTAAAAGTGCAACAAAAACCGTTGAAGTCCTTAGACATAATGAATATTATGATACACAAGGAATCTTCGATGAATTGTATGAAGGAAGTAAGAAAGGAAAAGTATTTACAAATCTAATGGATATTATATTATCCGAACAAAACATTTTCTTATCTTACAGAAATATAAAAGCCAATGAGGGAAGCAAGACTCCTGGAACAGATGGTTTAAACATGGATGACATCGCTGAACTTACACCCGATGAGGTAGTAAATAAAGTGAGATTTATCTTGACAGGTAGCAAACATGGCTACCGACCAAAGCCAGTAAGGAGAAAAGAAATCCCTAAACCTAATGGGACAATGAGACCTCTTGGTATCCCATGTATTTGGGATAGATTGATACAACAATGCATAAAACAAGTACTTGAACCGATTTGTGAAGCAAAATTCTCTGAAAACAGTTTTGGTTTTAGACCTTTGTTATCAGTAGAACATGCTATTGCAAAAACTTATAGAAACATTCAAAATGTAAATCTCCATCATATAATAGAGTTTGATATAAAAGGTTTCTTTGATAATGTGAACCACTCAAAGTTGATTAAACAACTTTGGTCATTGGGAATACAAGATAAGAAACTGATATGGATAATTAAACAAATTCTTAAAGCACCAATAAAATTGGAAGATGGAAAAATACAATATCCGAATAAAGGAACACCACAGGGCGGAATCATTTCACCTCTACTAGCCAATGTAGTTCTTAATGAACTTGACCAGTGGGTTGAAAGTCAGTGGACTAACAACCCAGTTATAGACAACTACTCTTGTAGAAGTCATGGTTTTAGAGCAATGAGAGATGGAACTAATCTAAAAGAAATGCGAATCGTTAGATATGCAGATGATTTTAGAATCTTTTGTAAAACAGAAGATGTCGCCCAAAGAATGTTAATAGCAACAACGGATTGGTTAAAAACAAGACTTGACCTTGATATTTCACCAGAGAAAACAAAGATTGTAGATGTTAGAGATAACTATATGGAATTTCTAGGATTCAAAATCAAAGCAAGGTGGAATTATAAAAAGAAAAAGTATGTGGTCACATCACATATAAGTGACAAAGCATTAAAAGATAAAGAGAAAAAACTTGTTGAACAGATTAAAAAGGTATGTAATGCCATTGGAAACAATGAGATTCTTATCAAAGAATTAATGGTTTATAACTCTATGGTAATAGGAATACAAAACTATTACAAAATAGCAACTAATGTTGCAAGTGACCTAAACCATGCACAGCAATTAACATATCAAATACTATACAATCGTACCAACAAGCAAACAGGAAGTTTACTATCTAAAAAGGGTAGAGAATTAACAGAAGTAGAAAAGAAAAAGTACGGAAAAAGTAAGTCTTTAAGATTTATTAAGGGCATAAACTATCCAGTATATCCAATCTATTATGTACAAAATAAAACAGCCTTATCTCCAAAACAAGGACAGTGTTTATACACTGAACAAGGTAGAAAGATAGTACATGATAATCTTACACACTACTTACCTCTTCTTTATCAAGTCAGAAACACGAAACCTTATAACTACAGCATAGAAATGTATGATAACAGAATTTCATTATATTCTGCACAACAAGGAAAATGCTATGTGACAGGGAAAGTGTTTGAAGACATTAGTGATATACATTGTCACCATAAAGAACGAAAATCTAAAGGTGGTAAAGATACATACCAAAATTTAGTGCTTATATGTGAAAATGTACACAGACTAATTCATGCAAGTAATATCAAAATAATATTAAAATACCTTGATGAAATAAAACCTAATGCTGAACAGTTACGAAAGATAAATTATCTTAGATTTAGACTGGGAAAGCCGATAATTAGAAAATACAACATCAAGGAAAATACAATAGTACTCGAATCGATTGGTGGTTTTATAGATATTTAAGATTTCGATTATTGATGGAATGCCGTGTGCGGGGAAACTCGCATGCACGGTATGGAGTGGGGGAAAAGATGGAGATTGTATCAAAGTCTTACCTATCACTATAGCAAGTAATGCAGATTTTCAGAAGTCTTGCTGGCTACTCTCTTGGCAGAGCTGATATAGTTAGACGAGCTATGTCAAAAAAGAAAAAGGATGTAATGGAGCGTGAGCAGGATATTTTTATAAATGGTCTTACCGACGAAAATGGAAATGTTTTGGTAGAGGGCTGTTTAAGACGAGGTGTAAGCAAAGAGGTTGCACAGTCAATTTATTCCGAAATGGAAAGCTTTGCTTCTTACGCCTTCAATAAATCTCACGCTGCTGCTTATTCTGCTGTTTCGTATAAAACAGCATGGCTAAAATGTCATTATCCAAAGGAATATATGGCTGCCTTGCTTACATCTGTGCTTGATAATTTTGGTAAGCTTGCAAGCTACACCGAGGAATGTGCAAAGTATAATATAAATGTTTTACCACCACATATAAACTATAGCTCGCTTGCGTTTACCGTTGATGGTGACAATATTCGCTTCGGCTTAATGGCTGTAAAAAATCTTGGCAAGGGCTTTATCGAAAATATAATCGAAGAACGCAAAAACGGCTTGTTTACTTCATTTTACGATTTTTGCAAAAGAATGTATGGTAAAAACATTAATTCAAGAGCAGTAGAAAGCCTTATTAAATGTGGTGCACTTGATAATCTGGGCAATAACCGACGAGAAATGATAAGCTCGCTTAAAAATGTACTCGAAAGCTGTGAATATAACTACAGATATACAAGTGCAGGTCAGCTAAGTCTTTTTGATTCAGACGCACAAGAGGATTCTATACAGCAAACTATAGTAAAGCTTGATGATTTTTCGGTAACAGAAAAGCTTGCAATGGAAAAAGAAGTGGCAGGTATGTATTTGTCAGGTCACCCAATGAATGAATACGAGGCTGTTAGTAAGGCAGTTAAAGCAAATAAAATTTCAAGGCTTTTAAATGCAAACGAAAGTAAACGCTACAAAGACGGTGATAGAGTAAATATTCTTGGTGTACTTTCTAACATTAAAGTGCGTACCACAAAGAATAACCAAACTATGGCTACTGCACTTGTAGAGGATAAAACAGGTGGTATAGAGGTGCTTGTCTTTCCACAGGTTTTAAGTAGCAGTGGCAGACTTTTAACAGATGGTGCAATAGTTAAGATGTTTGGTACACTTAGTTTAAAAGAAGACGAAAATCCAAAGTTGCTTTGTAATGATATTATGTCAATCAATCAGGTTATACAAGCACTTAAAACAAAAGAAAAAGAAGCTACAACAGAAAATAAAGTTGTTACTAAAACTAATAATCCACCAAAGGCTGAATCAGCACCAATTCAAAAAAATGTCTATGGTGAAAAACAGCATATTTTATATTTAAAAGTAGATAATCGAGAAAGCGAAAAATTCAAACGAGTTAAAAATATCCTCGAAATTTTTAGTGGAGATACTCAGGTGATTATAAAATTAACCGACACAAATCAAAAGCTAAGAGCACCAAGAAGTCTTTGGGTAATGCTAAATGAGCCAATGCTAAACGAGCTTAAATATATTCTTGGAGATGATTCTGTTTTTCTTTCTTAAATATTTCGTAAATTTTATTTAGCTTATTTTATTAAATTTTCTACTTGAAAATGTTAACAGCTGACTTTATAATATAATTAACAAAAAATATATTTTAGGGGTTGAATATTATGTCAGAAAAGGCAATAGCTATATTAACCAGTGGTGGAGATGCACCAGGTATGAACGCTGCAGTTCGTGCAGTTGCAAGAGCAGCACTTTGCAAGGGTATGCGTTGCATTGGTGTGCGTAGAGGCTTTAATGGTTTATTAAATGGCGATGTTTTCGAGATGAATTTGCGTACAGTATCGGGTATTATTCACCGTGGTGGTACAATGCTTTACACAGCAAGAAGTAAAGAGTTTGCTACACCAGAGGGTTTTAAGCGTGCAGCTGAAACCTGCAGAAACCTTGGTGTAGTAGGTGTTGTTGTAATCGGTGGTGATGGTTCTCTAAAGGGTGCAAGAGCCTTAACTAACGAGGGTGTGCTTTGTGTAGGTATTCCTGGTACAATTGATAACGACCTTGCTTGCAGTGAATATACAGTTGGCTTTGATACAGCAATGAATACTGCTATGGAAATGATAGACCGTATTCGTGACACAGCACAATCTCACGACCGTTGTAGTGTTATCGAGGTTATGGGTAGAAGATGTGGAGATATTGCACTTCAAACAGGTATTGCAGTAGGTGCTACAGCAATCTTAGTACCAGAAAGAGAATTTGACCTAGACCGTGATGTTATCGAAAGAATGAGAGCTACACAGAAAACTGGTAAAAAGAACTTTACTGTAATTGTAGCAGAGGGTGTAGGCAACTCAGAAGAAATTGCAAAGTACATTCAAGAAAAAACAGGTGTAGAAACACGACTAACTGTTTTAGGCCATGTACAGCGTGGTGGCAGACCTACACTTCGTGACAGAGTTGTAGCCAGTGCAATGGGCCATAAGGCAGTAGAGCTTCTGTCACAGGGTATAGGTAACCGTGTGGTAGCAATGACAAACGGTAAAATTGTTGACTACGACATAACAGAGGCACTACAGCGTGAAAGAGTATTTGACGAAGAGCTTTATCAGATTGCTCTTGACCTTTCAATCTAATGATTTTGTAAGACTAATAATCTGCTCATAAGCATATAAAAGCGATATTGCTAACAATCAGCAATATCGCTTTATTTATTAAAGTAATTGTTTTTTTAGTTAAAATATTTTATAATAAAATATATGTGTTTTTTTAAATATACGGATTTAAATTAATGTGTGATAAATGGAGGAATCGCAGTGATTGACAGTGCAAAGAGAAATTTTAATGAATATTGCTGTGTTTTCAGGCTTGTAAATTTTGCTATAAACAATATAAATGGTAGTGTTGATGACCTTACTGTTGATTGGAGCAAAGTTTATGCTATTGCACAGGATTTAAGCTTTACTGTGCTTGTAAAGCAGGGCATAGACCTTTTAACAGGTGAAAATAAACCAGACAAAGAGATGTATGTAAAATTTCTTGCTGAGTATAAAAAGCAAATTATAATTGACTCAAACCAGCTTTACGAGCTTGAAATGCTTGAGCGAAAATTTGAAGAAGAAAAAATAAATATGTTAATCCTTAAAGGCTCAAGCATAAAGTCTGCGTATCCTCAATCATATTATAGATATATGGGTGATATTGATACGCTTGTAGAAAATGCAGATTTTGATAATGCACACAAGGCTTTAATTGAGCTTGGATATACAGAAAAAGGCTATGGCACACATGATAGAACATACAAAAAAGAGCCATTCATCGCTTTAGAACAGCATTTTACAATTTCTGAGGGTGATTCTAAGGTTGTAGATGAATACTATAATGGTATATGGGAAAAATCAAAAAGCAAGAGTGGGTTTGCTCATATATTTACTATGACAAACGAGGATATTTATATTTATCTTTCGGTACACGCTTCACACCATATAAATTATTCAGGTGGTTCTCCTAGAATTTTTTTAGATTATTATGTTTTTCTTGAAAAATATAAGGATACATTAGATATGGATTATATAAGCTCTGTGCTTTCAAAGTTTGGTTACACAGCCTTTGATAAAAGAGCTGTAGAGCTGGCATATAAATGGTTTTCACCTAATGGTGTAGGCTTGAGCAAGCAAAGTGCAACCGAGCTTTTTATTGCCAGTAGCTCTACATACGGTACCATACAGCATAATGTAGGCTTGCGTGCTGCAAATCTGTCAAAGGATGGTAAAAGCGTAAATAAATTTAATTATATACTAAGGCAATTATTCCCTCCGTATAAAAGAATAAAAGCTCAATTTCCTATTTTAAGGAAGTGTCCATTACTGTTACCTTTTGTGTGGGTGTTATATGTAATTAACAGAGTATCAAAAACAAATAAAAAAAAGTATTATACAACCATAAGCGACCAAACTGCTATGCTTTATAATTCAATTATAACCGACTTAGGGTTAAATAACTAGTAAGAGAGTGTGAAATGAATGAAATTAGGTGTAAGAATAGGTATTTTAGTTTCTTTTTTTGCTTTGGTGGCAATACTAATAAGTGTTAGTGTTATTCAAACAGAAGAACCAGATACAACTCAAGTAGCACCAGTTGCAAACATAAATACTGCTTCTGCAACAGAAGCACCAACAAGACCACCCGAGCCAGCAACCGAAAAGGTAAAATCAGCCTTTTCTAAAAAACAGCTTGATAAAATGGAAAAAACCATTGATCAAAAGCTTAATGATATGAAGTTTAACGGTACATTCCTTGTTGCAGTTGGTGACGAGGTAATATATCACAAGGCTATGGGCTATGGTGATGTGGCAAAAAAGAAAAAGAATACACTAGATACAAAGTACGAAATCGGTTCTTGCTCAAAGCAGTTTACAGCTGCAGCTATTGCTAAGCTTGAGCAAGAGGGTAAGCTTAGCCTTAACGATAATGTGTCTAAATATATAGATTCAAAAATAATAGATAAAAAGCTAAAGGTGTATCACCTTGTTAATATGTGCTCAGGCTTGCCAGATTATTTGAACGAATATATTTATTCATTAGAGGTAGAAGAAAGAGACGCAGACGCTACCTTTGATAAAGATGAATTTATGGAGTGGTTAGATAAGCAACCAGTAATTTTTTCACCAGGAGAATATTTTTCGTATTCTAATACAAATTATTATGTTTTAGGACTTATTATCGAAAAGGTTACAGGCAAAACCTACGAGCAATACATAGAGGAAGAAATTTTCTATCCATTATATATGGATGATTCTTCTCTTGTAATGACAGACACAGACTGCGAGGGTTACCTAGACAGAGATTACACCAAGGGTATAAAGGTAGACAGTACATATTTTTATTCGGCAGGCGAAATTGTTTCTACTACAACAGATATGCTAAAATGGCTTAATGCATATAGCAGGGGTAAGGTGCTTGATGATAACAACTTTAAAAAAGCTATAAATATAGGTAAAGATGGTTTTAATTATGGCTATGGCTGGTTTGTATGTGAGGATTATTACTACCACACAGGCAACACAGAGCTTTTTTACGCTATAGATGTTGTTACAAAGAAGAATGATATTAAAGTAATCGGTCTTTCTAATGTAAATGATACATCACTACAGCAAACAGGTCTTGCGATATTATTATCAGTAGAAAATCAGCTTTTCCCAGGTGAGCATAATGTTGCACCAACAGAAAAGCCTACAAAGGGTAGAAGTTAATACCGAAAAAACAGGAGGTATAAAATTATGACAGCGTCAGCTATTATCGTAGCAGCAGGCTCATCAACACGAATGGGCAAGCCAATAAGTAAACAGCTTATAAAGCTTAACGGTACCGAGGTTATAGTACATACATTAAAGGCGTTTGAAGCGTCAGCTTCTATAGATGAAATAATTCTTGTATGCAGAGAGCAGGATATAGAAATAATAAAAGACCTAGCTAAAAGTAATGGTATCACAAAGCCACTAAAGCTTACAAAGGGTGGTGCTACAAGGCAAGAGTCTGTTAAAAATGGTGTTATGCTTGTAAGCGATACTGCAAAATATATTGCAATTCACGACGGTGCAAGACCTCTTATATCGCCAGCAGACATAGACAGTGTTGTAAATAATGCCACAAAATATAAAAGCTCAGCCTTGGGTGTACCAGTTAAGGATACAATAAAGGTAATAGACGAAAATGGTATTATTACTGCAACACCAAATCGCAGTAATTTAATAGCCATATATACACCACAGGTCTTTAATCTTGAATTATATAAAAATGCTATGGATAAGGCTAGACAAGATGGTAAGGATTATACAGATGACTGTCAGCTTGTAGAAGCCTTGGGTGAAAGCGTATATGTAACTATTGGTAGCCCTACCAATATAAAGCTTACAACACCAGAGGATATAATTGTTGCAGAAAGCTTTTTAAAGGAACAGGAGAATTAAAATGAGAATTGGTCACGGATATGATGTACATAAATTAACAGAAAACAGAAAGCTTATAATTGGTGGTGTTGATATACCACACGAAAAAGGCTTGCTTGGTCATTCTGACGCAGATGTTCTACTGCACGCAATAATGGACGCTTTACTTGGTGCTGCAGCACTTGGTGATATTGGCAAGCACTTTCCAGATACTGACGAGCGTTACAAGGGAGCAGACAGTATTTTACTTTTAAAAGAGGTTTGTAAGCTTTTACAGCAAAAGGGCTATACAATAGAAAATATCGACAGCACAGTTATTGCACAGGCACCAAAGCTAAAGCCATATATAGAGCAAATGCGTGTAAATATAGCAAATGCGTGTAATATAACAGTAGATAGAGTAAATGTTAAAGCAACAACAGAAGAAAAGCTGGGCTTTACTGGCAACAAAGAGGGTATAGCCTCACACGCAGTTTGTTTGATAAATTAAAAATATATTAAAAATAAAATGTAAAAACAGGAGTTTAGGTATGAGCATTAGCTCACATCTAAACTCCTGTTTCTGTTATCATTCTTTTAGCACCTCTGCAATAACATTACCTAAAAGCTCGCCAGTATACTTTGCTTCTTCAAGAGTATTTGTTTCTGTGCCAACCTCAATTAATAGTGAACCATTATTGATAAACATATTATAGGCAAAATCTCCAAAATAAAGTGGTCGGGTCATACCAGGGTAAAGCTGTTCTGCTTTTTGCTGTAGCTTTAACGCAAAGGTTAAATTTTCTTGCCAGTGTCCCAAGCCATAGCTGTTGTAAGGGTCGTAACCACTCATTATCATAATTTGTGCAGCTTTTTTACCATTATAGGTGAAGGTAGGCTTATACTTACCTCTTTCGTCATCATAACCTACAGCGTCACGGTGTAGGTCTAAAATAACCTTTATGTCGGGGTACTGCTCTAGATAGTTGTAAATAGTCTGCTCACTGCGTGAATAAGAGCCTGTATATGTAGAATCGTGTATCTCGGTAGCGTGTACAGCTGATATACCATTACTTTCAAGTGATGAAACAACTTCATTTCCTACAGCTACCATATTTCTTTGTGAGTCAGTGCTTCTAAACGGATAATCAGTATAGTAATATCCGTTGTCGTTAATCAAAAACGATTCTGTTGTATGTGTGTGTACTATAAGTACCTGTGGGTTTTTGGTGTCTGTGATTTCAAAGGGTAAATTATCAGAGAGTAGTTGCTCATAGTCAATGCTGTAATCAGTAGAATTTTTTACAGAAAAATTATCGTATTCTTCACCAGATGAACCAAATTGCTGTTCAATTACAGGGTATTGCTCTCCACTGTACGTGCTTTCGTCATCTGTAATTTGTTCGCTATTTTTAGAAGGCTTCTCTGTTGCAATGGTTGATGGCTCAGTAGCTGTTACGGGTAAATGTTGGGTATTTTTAGCACTTACAGCATTTGCAACAACACTTTGTGGCATAGAAAGCGAGCACGCAAGCATTTGCACAGATAATTCGTTATTGCTGTTTGATAGCCTTGTAATTGTGCAGTAGCTTGCAAATACCGAAATAACCCCAGCCAAGCCTGTAGCAAATAAATTGATTATTTTGTTATAGTTTAGCTTTACCATTATTCTACCTCCAAAAAGCCCTCATACAGTATATATATGTTGATTTTTGTTTATTATGAGAATAATGATAGTATTAATCAGAAAAATCCAACCGGATGTATAGTGTGCTCTGCCTTAGGGTTAAAGCTTGAAAGTGCAGTATCTTTAAGCATTAATGCAGGCATTATAATATAATCTCCATAACGACTTTTAAGCTTATCGGTAACAATGTCAATTGCTTCTTTTCGCAATCTGTTTTTGTTATCTTCAAAAATGCTTAATTGCATACCACTTTCTTTGCAATTAAGTCCAAAGGCTGTTATTCCAATGCTCCTTATACCATTGTTAAAGCTAAAGCTTTTAGCCACAAGCTCAACGGCAGTGTTTAAAATCTCCTCTGTTATATCGGTAACCGATATAAGCTGAGTCTGTCTTGTAAAGGAGCATAGCTTATTATCTCTTACCGAAATCCCCACTGCACTACAAACTAACCCTTGCTCTCTTAATCTCCTTGCTACACTATCAGCAAGAACACTCATTACAATTTTCACATCAGTAAGATTAGTTAAATCTCTGGGTGTAGTAGTAGAATTGCCTATGGATTTAACAGTTGAGTGCTGATTATATAACGAAACAGTAGATTTGTCATTACCGTTTGCAAAGGTGTGCAAAATTTCTCCCCATTTACCAAGATTTGAACGCAGAATATTAATAGGGGAGTTGGCGATTTGCCCTATAGTAAAAATCCCAAGCTTATTAAGCTTAACCTTTGTTGCTCTGCCAACATACAGCAAATCTTCACAAGGTAATTCCCAGACAATGTTCTTGTAATTATCCTTGCTTATATAGGTTATTGCGTCAGGCTTTTTATAGTCGCTACCAATTTTAGCAAAAATTTTATTATAGCTAACACCAATGCTTACAGTTATATCAAGTTCTTTTTTTATACGCTTACTTATCTTTTTGGCAATTTCTACACCATTGCCAAAAAGCTTGGTGCTACCAGTAACATCAAGCCACGCTTCGTCAAGACCAAACGACTCTACCATATCTGTGTAGCTGTAGTATATTTCTTTTGCTTTTTTAGAATACTCTATATATCTTTTAAAATTAGGTGGTAGTGTTATTAAATGTGGACATTTTTGCTTTGCCTGCCATATAGGCTCACCTGTTTTTACACCAAATTTTTTAGCCTCTTCACTTTTGGTTAAAATAATTCCGTGCCTTTTTTCTGGGTCACCACTAATAGCTATTGCTTTACCCTTTAAGCTTGGGTTAAGTGCACATTCAACCGATGCATAAAAGCAATTGCAATCGCTATGTAATATTACTCTTTCCATTCTATAAAACTCCAAACGAATGTTTATTAAACTTATTATAAAACATTCGTTTGCAAAATTCAAGAGAAAAGCAAACAAAAGTTTTTATTTTTAAAATTAATTTTATTTTAGCTGTGGAGGTAATAATATGTAGCGTAATTTTGTAGTATATTATTTT
>JAZSEI010000032.1:0-2610 GCA_045531635.1 Acutalibacteraceae bacterium | reverse complement strand
AATAATAAACCTATATTTATATTCTTGGCTGTAATTATGCTTGTTACCATTTCATTTGTTGCTATAGTAAAGAATAAACAGGCAACTACAAGCACTGTTGAGGACGCAATAGAAGCTTCCTACACTATAGCTACTGAGTATGTAACAAACTACCTTTTATTAGATACGTATGATAAATTGCCAACAGAAAAAGAAACTGAGAAACCTACTGAGGAAGTAACAGAACAGCCAACAGAGAAACCAACAGAAATAACGGAACAAGCTACTGAAGCAAAACCTGAAAAGAATAAAACTGACAAAGATGATAAGAAAGATAAAAATGAACAAAATAACAGTTCTAGCAATTCAAATGTATCTTATCAAACACCAGTCCAGCAACAACCAGTACAACAACCACAGCAATCTGTACAGGTGCAACAACCAGTACAACAGCCACATCAGCAGTATGTTCCACAGGTGCAACAGCCACAACAGCAACCACAGCAATCTGCTCCACAAGTGCAACAACCAGTGCAACAGCCTGACCCGATAGTCGATGATGGCTTGATACACTTTGACCAGGATAGTTATACAGTATCAGTTGGTGAAACATTCGATATATATGTCACAGGCTTGGCTGCATCATCAGGTTGTAAGTGGACATTAACCAACAGTGCAGTTGCAGAATTTGTATCATCAGATACAACAAAAGTTACTATAAAAGCAAAAGCTAAAGGCTCAACAGTAGTTACTGGCACAGCTAAGAGCAATGGTGCTACTAGACAGGTACTTGTTACGGTGAAATGAATATATTAGGGGATGAAAAAATGACATTTGAGGTGCGAAATAAACTACTGGCATTGCTGGATTGTGCCTATAATAAAAATCCAAAGTTAGATAAATACAAACGATTTTACCTTGAGCTTAGTTCTAAATTATGCAATTCAAAGGCTGGAGATTATAATATTAACAAGAAAAGAATAAGAGTTTTTGCAGTTGGTGCTACCAACCCTACAAGACTTTTCATTGTCTGCCTCCACGAGCTTGCTCATCACATAGACGCTGTAAACCGAAATATGTCAGACCATTCAGAAGAGTTTTACAACATATATAAAACTCTTTTATTTACAGCATTAGACAATCAAATGATTACCATTGATGATGTATATGAATTTCAAAAAGGTAATACATCAGACAAAAACAAAATGGTTCAAATGTTAGGTGATTACAGAATAGATACATCGTCCTATAATTCTACACCCGAAAAAATTCAGCACCCCTCTGACCAAGTAAAAATCAATGTTTTTAATTGTTTTGAGGTAAAAGAACGAGTAAAAATGGCTGGCTACAAGTGGAACCCATTTTTCAAATGCTGGACTAAAGAGGTAAACAAAACTAACGCTAGAACTGAAGTATCCTATTTGCTAAAATATGTTCCTGAAAACTCAATAAAGTTAGGTGAGCTTAAATGGGAGGGATAATGTTTTATGGAAAAGATTTCTAAAATTAAACCTCAAAATCTGTTTTTGATAAAAAATCTAAAATTTCTTCGTAATTATTGTGAGCTTACCCATCAGCAGATAGCAGACGTTTTACATATAGACCGTTCAGCATATAGCTATTGGGAATGTGGAAAAACTACACCAACGCTACATAGCATAACAGTACTGATAGAGTTTTATAGAGCAAAGGGTATAAAACTGGACTACAACATATTATTAGGCGATTTTATCACATCGTCTGTTATGCAAGAGATAAGCGAATGAAGATATTTTTAATTATAACTATAATCATTTTTTATTTTCTGTGGGATATATTAACTCTTAATAAGGAAGTTAGTTTGCGTGTTATGAATTATCCCGAGAATAGCAAGAATATAAAGAGAAAACCGTTATGCAATAAACGCAGAACGGTTTTTCTTTTTGTTGTAGTAGGTTTGTTAGTAGCGATTACGACAGCTATATCAAAGATTATAGCAATTCTATTTTTTATAGCAATGTGGATTATAAATAAATCTATCAGAAGAAAAAGATTAAAAGAAATAAAGTTTCTTGATGAAGAAAATGAGGACTATTGGAAAGGGTGAAAAGAGATATGAAAGTAAATAAAAATAATTCGGTCAGCTATAGTAACGCTGAAAAGAAACAAGCGAGCCAAATGTCAACAGTTGATTACTTACAGCGTAACTACGCTTTTACCTTTAAGTTTAAAAATAATTATTACACCTGTGAACAGCACGATAGCTTGATTATATACGCAGACCAGCGTGGGTGGGCGTGGAACTCAAGAGGACTAAAGGGCAGTGATGTTGTGCAGTTTATTATGTCAGTAGAACACAAGAGTTACCCTGAAGCTTTGAAAAATTTGATAGTTAGTGTTGAACAGCCTTATTCTTATACAGAACCCACTCAGAAAAAAGAAGAAGAAAAAGTGCTTGAATTGCCCCAAGCAACCAATGAGAAATTCTCAAGAGTGTTTGCATATCTGCATTACAGCAGAAGAATTGATAAAAGCATAATTACTGAATGTATGAAAAATAAATCTCTATATCAGGACACAAGAGGTAACTGCGTATTTGTTGGGTATAAAGGCAATGTCCCAGCTTATGCAACAATAAGAGGAACGCTGACT
>JAZSEI010000005.1:0-13628 GCA_045531635.1 Acutalibacteraceae bacterium | reverse complement strand
TCAGTAATTAAGTTTACTGACTTTTTTCTTTTGTGCAAATAAAATTTATGGACTTGAACCCGAGAGGGCTGAGAGCGTAAAGAAAATGTGCCAGTGGCACATTTTTAGCGAGCAGTAGCGAACGCAAAAGCGTGAGCTGTTTGGCACGAAGTGCCAAGTCAAGTCCCTTCACCCGCACCAGAAAAAGTCAGTAATTAAGTTTACTGACTTTTTTCTTTGTATAAATAAAACCTAGGGCTTGAACCCGAGAGGGCTGAGAGCGTAAAAAATATGTTTTTTGTAAGTGTTGATGGTGTATAAAAATTAGAATTTAAGTGTGCTTTAAGACTACATTTATTAATAAAAAATGGAACAGCTATCAATAAGCTGTTCCATCGAATTTATACAAATAATTTTTATGCTTTAATAGATTCTAAATCCTTAGTCATATGGTCAGGTGCTTCTATAATGTGCTCCTCATTATCTGTTTTTCCTTTGTCAGAAAATGTAATTTTCAGAATAACAGGTGCAATAATTGTTGTGGCTACAACTACTATTACTAGTGGTGCAAACAATTCTTTGTCCATTAAACCAAGTGATAAGCCCTTATCAGCTACAATCAAAGCAACCTCACCTCGTGAAATCATACCTGCACCAATCTGTAAACATTCCTTGGTATCAAATCCACAAATCTTAGCACCAACGCCACAGCCTACCATTTTTGAAAGTATAGCTATAATAGTTAGCAGAATTGCGAATATAATTATTAATGCAGACATTTCTGGCAATTCAACCTTTAAGCCAATGCTCGCAAAGAAAATAGGTGACAACAACATATATGAAAGTGTGCTAAAGCGTGACTCAAGATAATTGTGCTTACTTGTGTTTGATAATATCAAGCCAGCAATATATGCACCGGTAATATCGGCAACACCAAATACAATTTCAGACATCCAAGACATAAGCAAACAGAAGGTAAACGCAAGAATAACAAATCTTCTGTAGTCCTTTTTGTATCTGTCCATATATAAAGAGAATAGCTTATAGCAGATAAATCCAACACCAATAGAAAAAACAAAGAATGCAAGAATTTTAACTAATACTACCCAGATTTTTACATCTGAATCAGCAAAGCTTGAAATTACTGTTAAAGCAATAATACCTAAAATATCGTCAATAATTGCCGCACCTAAGATAGCATTACCAGCTCTTGTATTCATTTTACCCATTTCTTTAAGTGTTTCTACTGTAATACTTACAGAGGTTGCTGTTAGTATTACGCCTATAAATATACTTTTTAAAAGATGAGTAGCGCCAACCTGAGAATCAGGAATCATAAAGTATGTAAGTGTAAATCCACCTATAAGTGGAACTAACACACCTGCAACTGCAATTGCGGCAGAAGCCCTACCAGTTCTTTTAAATTCCTTTATATCTGTTTCAAGTCCTGCCGAGAACATAAGAACAATAACACCAATGGATGAAACCTTTGTTATAAAGTCGTCCTCGTGCAAAACATTTAGCACAGCTGGGCCTAGAATTAAGCCTGCTAATAAAGCTCCAACTACCTGTGGCATATGGAATTTTTTGAAAATTAAACCGAAAATCTTTGTAGATAAAAGAATAATAGCAATGTTAAGAATAAACATATATTCTGATACCAAATGTTCGTTAAAACTAAAAATCCCCATAGTTTCCACTCTCCTTATTTTTAATTTTTTAATCGAAAATTCACACTTTGTTAAAAATTCGATTTTTAATAATTATATTACTTTTTCGTTAAAGGGTCAAGTTTATATAGGTATAAATTGTAGTATTTTTCTTTATTTGGTTAAAATAAATGATTTTTTATCCTATATAATAAACAATAGCTTCAGATATGATAATTGACTTTTATAAGGCTGTTAAGTATAATAGGAATGTTATGACAACTTGTCATTTTGTATAAAATAAAGGGGAGAGTGTATGGTAAAACAAACCTTTTATAATTTACCTGATGATAAAAAGAAAAGAATAACAGATGCGATAATTAAAGAGTTAGAGGAATACTCGTACAACGATATTTCTATAAATCGCATAGTTAAAAATGCTTTAATATCAAGGGGTAGCTTTTACCAATATTTTGATGATAAAGTGGATTTGTTAAAGGTTATTCTTGAGGGCTTTTCAGACGAGCTTATCGAAAAATATAAAAGCTATTTAGTAGAATCAGGTGGAGAGATTTTTGTAGCCAGTGAAAAGATTTTTGATTTTGTAGTTGCATCGTCAAAATCAAAAAATTATTCTACTGCTTTTAAGGTAGTTTTTTCATTTACAAAAACTACAGAAGATTTGTTAATGTGCGATAACGGAAACCAATGTAAGCATCAACTGCTTATAAATGAAACGAAACTCAATATCAATTATGATTTGCTGTTAATGCCAGATGAAAAAAGCATTGAATGCATATACGCTATACTATCGTCGGTATTAATGCGAGCATGGTTTGATATATTTGTAATTGCTAGAGAGTATGACGAAGTTAAATTTGAATTGTTAAAATGCTTTGAATTGCTCAAAAATGGATTTTATAGGAGGTAAGCAATGCTGTCAAAATTTAGTGTAAAAAAACCCTTTACAGTGCTTGTTGCTGTAGTTTTGGTATTGGTGCTTGGTGTTGTTTCGTTTTTAAGTATGACACCAAACCTTTTACCTAATATGGATTTTCCATATATGATAATAGTTACTACATATCCTGGTGCAAGCCCTGAGCTTGTAGAAACAACAGTATCAAAGCCACTAGAGCAGTCGGTGTCTGTACTAGATGGTGTAAAAACCGTAACATCTACCTCTGCCGATAACTATTCTATGGTAATGGTAGAATTTGAAGATGGCACTAATATGGATAGTGCTGTAGTAGATGTAAGTGGTAAAATAGATACACTTGAGGGTGCGTGGGACGATATGGTAGGCACACCTACCATTATGGAGATTAACCCTGATATGATGCCTGCGGCTGTAGTAGCAGTTGATATGGAGGGTATGGATGTTGTTCAGCTAACACAATATCTGAATGACGACTTACTTAATAAGCTTGAGGGTGTTGAGGGTGTAGCTTCAATTACAACAGTAGGTTCGGTTGAAGACGGAATAACCGTAACACTTGACCACGAAAAGCTTAAAAAGGTTAATACTACTGTACAAAAGGCTATTAACAGTAAATTTGACGAGGGTAAGGTTGAGCTTAACGATGCAATTGCTCAGCTCGATGACGGTTTAAAGCAGGTTAATGACGGTCAAAGCCAGATAGACGCAGGCAAAACAGAACTTGAAACACAAAGACAAACAGCCTATGACCAGCTTGCACTTGCACAAAGTACACTCGACCAAAAGCAAGCAGAGCTGTTAAGTGGTAAAATTCAGATTATTGATACAATCAATTCATTAACAGCACAAAGAGCCGAGCTACAGACTACATATAATACACTTGCTGGTATTCAAACAATAATTCTTGATGTAAAAAAAGGTATACAAGATATAGCTACTACTATCACTCAGCTTTCTGCATACCAAACAACAGTTGATAAGCTTAATGCTTTGCTTACAACTCTTGACCCTGAATCAGAGGAATATAAAACAGCTTATGCACAGCTACAAGAAATTGAAGATGCTTTAAAGAAATTTGGTATTACCTCAGTAGATTTAACAGGTAAAATAGAGGAGCTTAGTGGTACTCTTACAAAGCTTCAAACATCTTATGATACTATGGTAGCAACCCTTACAGAGCAAGGCTTTTCAGAGGATACTCTACAAGGTGCACTAGATGAAATGCTTGGTGGTATTTCTCAAATAGATTCTGCTATTACTCAGCTTAATACAACTCTTTCACAGCTAGAGGATGGACAGCTTACACTTAATGGTGCTATGAGCGAGCTTGCAAGACAACAGTTAGAAGCAGAATTTCAGATGAGTACTGCGTATGTTGAGCTAAGAGTAAACGAAGCAACATTATCAGCAACAAAAACTCAGCTAGAGACAACTAAAACAGAGCTTGAAACTACACTGGATACAGTAAATGATCAGCAAGATAAAACGCTTGAAAGCTCTGATGTTACAAAAATTATTACCATGGAAATGGTATCGGGTATTCTTACAGCTCAAAACTTCTCAATGCCTGCTGGTTATTTAACAGAGGGTAAGGATCAAAATATTGTTCGTGTAGGTGATAAGCTTACAGATATAGATCAGTTAAGTAATCTGCTATTATTTGACCTAGACCTTGACGATGTAGAGCCTATATATCTAAAAGATGTAGCAACAGTAGAAATGAAAAACAATGCTGATGAGGTTTATGCAAAAATAAACGGTAATAACGGTTTAGTATTATCATTTACAAAGTCATCAGAATCAGCAGTTGCTACAGTATGTGACAATCTTGAGAAAGAGCTAGAAAAAATAAAAGCAGAAAACCCTAAATTTAACTATACAGTTTTAATGGATCAGGGTACATATATAGAATTTATTATCAGCAATGTAATTTCTAATTTACTTGTTGGTGCTGTATTTGCTATTATAATTCTGCTTTTATTCCTAAAGGATATAAGACCTACATTTATAGTAGCTTGTTCAATTCCACTTTCAGTTGTATTTGCTATTGTATTAATGTACTTTAGTGGTGTAACCTTAAATATCATATCACTATCGGGTTTAGCCGTAGGTGTTGGTATGCTTGTTGATAACTCGGTTGTAGTTATAGAAAATGTTTATAGATTAAGAAGCTTAGGTGTTCCTCCTGTTAAGGCAGCAGTAAATGGTGCAAGACAGGTTGCAGGTGCTATTACAGCTTCAACCATTACTACAATTTGCGTATTTTTACCTATAGTATTTGTACAGGGCTTAACAAGACAGATATTCCAAGATTTGGCACTTACAATTGGTTATTCGCTCATAGCAAGCTTGATTGTTGCACTTACTCTTGTGCCAGCAATGGGTAAATCTCTATTTAAAAACACAAAAGAGCATAAGCATAAATTTATGGATATGATTATAAATGCTTATGAAAAGTCTATTAAATTCACATTATCACATAGAGCAATAGCACTTATTTTATCTGTAATATTACTTGTAGGTAGTACATTGTTAGCTTTATCAAGAGGCTTTAGCTTTATGCCAAGTGCAAGTAGTGCAGAAATACAGGTTAATATAACAATGCCAAAGGGTAGCGAGCTAGAGGATACTATAAAGGTATCAGAAGGTGTACTTGAAATTATCAATAAGTCAGATAAGTACGAAACCGTAGGTGCTATGGTTGGTGATGCTACCAGTGTAATGGGTATGGGTGGTTCTGCCGATAGTGGTAGCTCTATTATTTATCTTGTTCTTAAAGATGAATACGCTAAAGATAGTGAGGCTATCATAAAAGATCTTAACAAACAGCTAGAAGGTAAGTTTGATGCAGAAATTTCTGTTGCAGGTGGTATAATGGGCTCGATGACTATGCTTATGGGTAGTGGTGTTGCAATACAGATTTTCTGTGATGATCTTGATAAACTACAGAAAACAGCAAATGAGATTGAGGGTATTATCAAAAAGGTTGATGGTGTAGAAAAAACCGATAACGGTATAGCTGACATAACTACTGAAATAAGAATTACTGTAGATAAAGAAAAGGCTATGAAGCATTCATTAACAGTTGCTCAGGTTTTCCAGCAGGTTAACACATTGCTTACAACTGAAAAATCAGCAACTAAGCTTGAAAATTCTAATGGTTCAACCTTTGATGTACTTGTAATTGATAATGAAAAAGTATCAACTACAGCTGAAGGTCTGCTTGACCAAGAGATTACATATACAGACCGAGAGGGTAATAATAAAACTATAACTCTTGGCGAAATTTCTACAATAGAAAAAGCAGACGCTATGACATCTATTTCAAGAGAACAGCAAAGAAGATACCTTACAGTAACAGGTCAAATCTCTCCTGATTATACAGTTACAGATGTTTCTAACAGAGTTAAGGCAGCTGTTGATAAGTATGAACATTCATCAGATGTATCCATTGAGTTTGCAGGTGAAAATGAAAGTACAATGGATTCTGTAGTAGATATGGTAAAAATGCTTTTACTAGGTGTTGTGTTCATATATCTTGTAATGGTAGCACAGTTCCAAAGCTTAAAATCACCATTTATAGTAATGTTTACAATCCCTCTTGCATTTACAGGTGGCTTCTTAGGATTGTTTATTACAGGCTTTGATGTAAGCGTTGTAGCACTTATAGGCTTTGTAATGTTATGTGGTGTAGTTGTAAATAATGGTATCGTGCTTGTAGACTATATAAACCAGCTTCGTATTGAGGGTATGGAAAAGAAAGAGGCTCTTATAGAAGCAGGTAAAACAAGAATGAGACCAATCCTTATGACAGCAATTACAACAATTATAGGCTTATTTAGTATGGCTCTTGGTATTGGTGAGGGTACAGAAATGATGCAACCGGTTGCTATTGTTTGTATAGGAGGTCTATTGTATGCAACAATAATGACACTTTACATAGTGCCTGTAATGTATGACCTATTCAATAAAAAACCAATGCGTGTTGTTGATGAGTCTGACCTAGAAGACATTGATGACTAATAATTTACAGCTTATAATGAATAACAAATAACTAGGAATTATAACAAAAATAATCCGAGCAAGCTAGTGTGTGATTACGCACATTAGAAGCTCGGATTATTATTTTTTATAAATTGGAATTTGTCTGTGTGAGCTAACGCTCACACAGACGGAGAGAAAAAACAAACTTAGATAGAGAAAAACGTAAAGTTTAGGTCCACCCTTTTTAAAGGGTGGTGGGGTTAAGGGGTGAAACCCCTTATGGTTTTTTAGGGCAACGCCCTAAACTCATAAACGTCTTTTAAAATGCCGTTGAAAACGGCATTTTAGGGATAAACGAGAAGTTAAAGGGCTTTGCCCTTTAAAATCCCACGATGGGCTTTGCCCCTCGACCCCAAAAGCCTTTAAAAAGGCTTTACCCAAACTTTAAGTTTGGGTTTGTGCTAATCTTAACTCCCCGATAAATTCCAATTTGCAATTAACTAAAACTAATAAAACCACCAATAAGCGTTTCTCGCTTATCAGTGGTTTTTTGCTTTAATTATAAATCTAAATCATTAGCTACAATATTTTCGTAGGTTTCTCTTTTTACAATCAGTCTAGCTTTGCCGTCTTTTACCATTACCATAGCAGGGCGAGGGTTACGGTTGTAATTTGATGACATTGAATAGTTATATGCACCAGTTGAAAGCACAGCAAGCACATCGCCAGCCTGTACATCTGCTACCATAGTATCCTTTTGTACAAGGTCACCACTTTCACAGCATTTACCTGCTACTGTAACCTTGTCATTTGGCTCTTTATCTGCCTTGCTAGCGTTTACAACTGTATAATCAGACTGATAAAGTGCATATCTTATATTATCTGTCATGCCACCGTCAACAGAAACATAGGTGCGAACATTTGGTATTTCTTTTCTTGCACCAACTGTATAAAGTGTAATACCTGCTTCACCTACAACAGAACGACCTGGCTCGATGTAAATGTAAGGTACAGGAATACCATACTCCTCAGCCTTTGCAATAACTACCTTTGATACAGCATTCATATAATTGTCATAAGCTGTTGGGTTATCCTTATTTGTATACATAATACCAAAGCCACCACCAAGGTTAAGCTCAGTAACAGTATGACCTGTTTCTTTTTTGATGTCAGCAATAAAGGCCATCATAACCTCAGCAGCAGACACAAATGGGTCAATATCAAAAATCTGAGAACCAATATGACAATGAAGCTCAGTAAGCTCTACATTCTCAAATTCAAAGGTCTTTTTAACAGCACTCATAGCCTCACCTGTTTCAAGTGCAAAGCCAAACTTAGAGTCTATCTGACCTGTCATAATAAAATCATGTGTATGTGCATCTATACCTGGCTTAATACGCATAGATATTTTTACAACCTTGCCCTTTTCGCCAGCTATTCTGTTTAATAGCTCAAGCTCGTATAGATTATCAACAACGATTTTACCTATGTTATAATCAAGAGCCATATTAAGCTCTGCTTCTGTCTTGTTATTTCCGTGGAAATGAATTTTCTCAGCAGGGAACCCAGCCTGCATAGCAGTATAAATTTCGCCACCAGACACAACATCAAGTCCCATATTTTCACTTTTTATAAGCTGAACCAAAGCCTTACAGCTAAGTGCCTTACTTGCATATAAAGGCAAACCATTACCGTTATAATATTTCTCAACAGAATTTACATATGACTTACAAGTATTTCTTATTGTATCTTCATCCATAACATAAAGTGGTGTGCCAAACTCCTTTGCAAGCTCTGTTGTGTCACAGCCACCAATAGTTAAATGTCCTTTTTCATTTACATTCAAACAATCGTTTACAAACATTGCTATTTTCCTTTCCTTATATAATGTACCGAATAATTGTATTATACATCATTCGTCAATTTATTTCAATAGATAATAAATCCACTATAAATTTTGTAAAATTAAGAATAAAATAAGTAGGGAAGAAGCTAGCCTATAATAATGAAAAGGACTATAAATAGTAAATAAATTAAAATAGAGAAAATAAAATTTAAGAAAAGTATTGATTTTATATCTATATTATTGTATAATACATAGTGTTGTGCCGGTGTGATGGAATTGGCAGACGTAGTGGACTCAAAATCCACCGGTAGCGATACCGTGCCGGTTCGAGTCCGGCCACCGGCACCAAAAAACCTCTTGTCTTTTTGCAGACAAGAGGTTTTTTTCTTTATCTTTTACAAATCCCCGTTTGCAGGGTTATCCAACACCTTACCATTTTCATCAAATCGAGAACCATGGCAGGCACAATCCCACGAATGTTCAGCCTTATTCCATTTTAATGCACAGCCTAAATGTGGGCATCGCTTTTCGCTTATAGTAAGCAGATTTTTTATAGCTTCAAAGCTGTTGATTGCAAGCTGAGGTTTAATAATACTTCTTGACGGGCTAAAAATATCTGCATAATCGTTTTTCTTACCTAGAAATTCATCACAAATTATCATTGCAGAAAGCATAGAGCCTGTTACACCCCACTTATTAAAGCCTGTTGCAACATAAAGCTTTTCAGTGCTTTTAGAATATTTTCCAATATATGGAATATCATCAAGGCTCATACAATCCTGTGCTGACCATGCAAATTCCTCGGTAGCATTTGAATAATTTCTTTTTGCAAAATTGCGTAGCTCGTCCCACTTTCCTCCGTCTTTTCCTGTTCTGTGGCCTCCACCACCCAAAAGAAGAAAATCACCATAGCTTCTGAAGGTCATACCCTTATTATTTTCATCAACATACATTCCGTCAACATTTTCTGCACCTTTAAGTGCAATGATATACGAACGGTGTTGATAAAGCTTTAAAAAGTAGCTTCCGTGTTTATTTATAAATGGAAAATGAGTAGCAACAACTACCTTATCAGCGTAAATATTACCATTGTTAGTAATAGCTATATTGCCCTGCATTTCACGTACAAAGGTGTTTTCGTATATATTCAAATCACTTGCTATAGATGATATAAATTTTAAAGGATTGAACTGTGCTTGATTTTTAAAGGCAACAGCACCAACTGTATTTACTGGTATGTCTGGATTTTCGCAGAGAATAGGAGTATAACCGATTTTTTGTAATGCGTCAAGCTCGTTCTCTAGCTTTTGTCTGTTGTTGGTTGAGTATACAAAGCTGTCTTTAATCTGATAATCACAATCTATATTTTTGCAAAGCTCACTATATTTATCAAAAGCAAGCCTGTTAGCGTAAAGATATTTTTGTGCTATCTCTGTTGAGTGGCTTTTAATAAGCTTATGATAAATCATACTATGCTGATAAGTAATTTTTGCAGTTGTATTTTTAGTTGTGCCACTGCATATTCTATCCTTTTCTACAAGAGCATACTTCACGCCGTTTTGGTGCAAAAAATAAGCAGTCAGTATTCCTGCAATACCACCACCAATAATAAGTACATCTGTACGAATATCCTTTTTTAATTGCTCAAATTTAGGTAGTGTTACTGTTGATTGCCATATAGATTTCATAAAATACTCCGAATAAATTTAATCATATTAATACATATTTAAACACTATATACCTTGTCGGCATAATTTACTCAGCACTTCGTCCTTCTCCTTGATAAGCGTCAGCTTGCCAGCGTCGTCGTCCTCGTTCTGAGCAAATTCTGCTCGACAATTTATTCCAGCGTTTAAACAGGTATTAGTATTATTATGTGTCTAATAAAAGAGTAAATACATAAAACCGGTTGAGATATGTTAATTACCACAATATCTCAACCGGTTTTAATATGTAATAAATATTTAAATATATCAATCGCAAAGCTTAATATATTTCTTTGGCTCAAAGTTTGTTTGCATTGTCCATGTAACTGCTGTACAGTTTTTCATAACAAACACCTGTAAAAGATTATCAATTCCGTTTGCTATCCAAGCCTGTAGGAACTTTCTTGATGGGTGAGCAAAAATTTCTGCTCTTAGATTTTCGTCATTTACTTGCTCAAGAACACCTGTTACACGAATTTGAGTACCATTGCATGAAAAGCACATTTCAGCCTTTGGGTTTTGCTTTATCTGTGCAAAAACATCTTTAGTTGATGCAGTATGGAATACAAATCCATTTTCGTCTGCTTTGTATAATAACATTCCTCGTACTCTTGGCTGGTCACCCTCAACTGTAGCAAGATGAAAAGCAGGGTTTTCGTTGATTAGCTTAAAAATTTCTTGTGGAGTCATAATATCAATCCTTCCTTAATTATTGGTATAAAAGGATTATATACTCATTAGCTGATTTTTTCTTTTAAAATACAGTACAAAATTTTAAAAATACTGTTAATCTGTATATTTGTCACGATATTCTCTTGGTGAAATACCAAGTCTATTTTGAAAACAAGCTGAAAAATGTGCGTTACTGCCAAAACCACATCTCATAGCAATATCGGTTATAGGAATATTCTTTCTACGCAACATTGTTTTTGCTCGTTGTATTCTTATCTCGATAAGATATTCAATAGGAGTAATTCCTATTTCTTTTTTGAAACGACGATTAAAGCACGACGCCGAAACATAACCAAGTGTAGCAAGCTTTGAAACAGTTATGTTGTCCATATAATGCTGTTCCATATAATGCTGTGCCCTTGCAACAGAATAATCAGCAGAAACTGCACGCAAATCAAGAGTTTCTCCAAAAATACTGCGAATAATCCAATGAGTGATGATTTCTGTTTGTGCGTCAAGCGTAATGTCAGAGTTCATCATAGATTTGCTGTATTCAAAAGCAAATGTATTCAAAGCCTTTAAAATATCACTGCACATTTCAAATTTTTTCTCTTTAAATACAGGTATATCATCAGCGTACATCTTATATCGCTTCTCAAAATATTCCTTTTCAATCATCATACAGTAATAATGTAGTCCCTTTTTACCACTATATACTGTATTTGGAGAGGTTACCTCGGCATAATAATGGTTTTGTTTATCCGAATCTTTTTCAAAATATATTACTATCATATATGATGGATGAATATTATCAGACCTTAACATATATTCACACATATCTGATATAGGAATAAATATACCCAGCTGTGGACGAACATAGCAGTCGAAATTTAAAATATCATCTTCGGTAACTTCATTACCCAAAAGCTTTTTTATAATATCAAAATCCTTCATAATTCTCACTCTTTTTCTTAATTAATACCTAACATAGTCAGAGCATAATCCAATAAATAGCACAAAATAATGTAAATTACAAATGTTATACTATAAAGTGTTGTCTTTTTCCAAACAACTGAAAATGTGTCTGGTTTTTTACCTATTAAAAGTAGGTCGATATATACCAATATAACAAAAAATAGTAAATATCCTATTGTACGAAAAATCATAATAAATTCACTCCCAAAAAAGTTTAACATATATTTAAAACTATTGTCAATGATATAGCATGATAAAATATTTAAATAAAATTAACAATTTCTTTCAACTGATATGTTGATATTTAGTATGTATAGCTGTATAATCATTATAAAAGATTTACAAAATTTTGGGAGGATTAAATTTATGAACAGATTTGTACTTAACGAAACCTCATACCATGGTGCAGGTGCTATTAACGCTATTGCTGATGAGGTAAACGCAAGAGGCTTTAAAAAGGTTTTAGTTGCGTCAGACCCAGACCTTATAAAATTTGGTGTAACCAAAAAGGTTACAGATATACTTGATAATGCAAGCATAGCTTACGAGATTTTTTCTGATATAAAACCAAACCCAACTATCGAAAATGTACAAGCTGGGGTAGAGGCTTACAAGCAGTGTGGTGCTGATTGTATTGTAGCTATTGGTGGTGGTTCATCTATGGATACAGCAAAGGCAGTAGGTATAATAATAAACAATCCTGAATTTGCTGATGTTCGTTCATTAGAGGGTGTAGCACCAACAAAGAATAAGTGCGTACCTATTATCGCAGTTCCAACAACAGCAGGTACTGCAGCAGAGGTTACTATTAACTATGTAATTACCGATACCGAGAAAAATCGTAAAATGGTATGTGTAGATGTACACGATATTCCTGTTGTAGCAGTTGTTGACCCTGATATGATGTCAACAATGCCAAAGGGACTTACAGCAGCAACTGGTATGGACGCTCTAACTCACGCTATAGAGGGCTACATAACAAAGGGATCATGGGAGCTTTCTGATATGTTCCATTTAAAGGCTATTGAAATTATTGCTAAAAATCTTCGTGGTGCAGTTGAGAATACAGCAGAGGGAAGAGAAGGAATGGCACTTGGTCAATATGTAGCAGGTATGGGTTTTTCTAATGTTGGTTTAGGTATAGTACATTCAATGGCACATCCACTTGGTGCATTGTATGATACTCCTCACGGCGTGGCAAACGCAATTATACTTCCTACTGTAATGGAATATAACGCTCCTTTTACAGGTGAAAAATATAAATATATAGCACAGGCAATGGGTGTAACAGGTACAGAAGCTATGACACCAGAGCAATATCGCAAAGCAGCAATTGACGCAGTTAAGCAATTATCAACCGATGTTGGTATTCCTGCCGACCTGAAGGATATTGTTAAACCAGAGGATATACCATTCCTTGCACAATCAGCTTATGATGACGCTTGCAGACCAGGCAACCCAAGAGATACAAGCGTTGAAGATATTACAGAGCTTTACAACAGTTTGATGTAAAGCACATTATAACCTCCTTAATATTAAAGCCAACGAACAAAATTTATGACGTTTTTGGCTTGTCGAAAAAGTCCAGTAAAGCTGGGCTTTTTCGCATTTTATCAGCTGTTTAAATTAAAATTAATACTGTTATACTAAACTCCGTTTAAAAGCAGGAAAAGAATTTCGAGCAGATTTTGTGCTGAACGAATACTGACCCACAGCAAGATTGTCGACTTTTAAGTACGCATTATGAAGTGCAGTGAAAAATATGCCGAAAGCATTTCTATATTTTAAATGGTGTTTATACTAAACTCTGATAAAAAGTGGACACGGATTTGCGAGCAGATTTTGTGCTGAACGAATACTGACCCACAGGAAGGCTGTCG
>JAZSEI010000088.1:0-2241 GCA_045531635.1 Acutalibacteraceae bacterium | reverse complement strand
GCCTTATCCATCAATACGCCATCAACGGTGTATTCTGTATTTGTTCCAAGACCTTCATAAGTAACTGTATCAATAAGTGTTGTGTTCTCGCTTACATAAGCATAGCCACAATCAGTAGCCTTGTCCTTTGCCTTTGTTCTGATTTCGCCCTTTTTAAGCTCGTTATTAACAAGCATTGTAGTTGTTTCGTTCCAAGCAATATTGAAGTCTGAATCAATAACTGTAACATATCTGTCAGACTGTCCTACCTCAGAAAGAGTATATCTACCGATTGGGATATTATCAAAGATTGCTTCACCATTAACATCTGTCTTTGTTGAAATGTTAACTTCTGCACCACTATTTGATGTTCCGAAAATCTTAAATTCTACATTTTCAATCACATTATCATCAGCAGTTTTTACAATCTTTAGCTTACCTTTCTTCAGTAAGTTATCGAACTGTACGCTTGCTATCTCTGATGTAGAGCTATATGGTTCTACTACAAGTGTCTTTGTAGCCTGTGGAATTGCAAACTCAGGAACATTAAGCTCTGTTACTTGGTAAGTACCAGGATAAAGATTAGTTGCGATTAAACCGTTGCTGTTTGTTGTAAAGGTTTTCTCGAAGTCTAATTCGTCACAGCTCACTTCAAATTCTATGCCCTCGATAATGCCATATTCAGATGTCTTCTTTATCTCTGCTGGAACATCTCTGAATGAGTTGTGAGCAACAACCTCGAAAGGAAATCCCTCAATAACGGTTACTGCCATTGGCTCAAGAGGTTTGTACTGTTCAGGAGTGTCAATCTCCTCGATTGTGTAAGTACCGATTAAGATGTTCTTGAACTCTGCGATACCCTCATCATTGGTAATAGCAGTTTCATCAACTCTTAAACCACAATCTGCTGTACCGTATAATCTAAACTTTAGTCCAGCAACCTTGCCATCATCAGATGTCTTTAATACTTCACCGTCACCACGCTGATAATCGTTATAAAAGCTAACCTCTGCTGTTTCGTTAGCTGTTACAGTAACTATCTGTGGGTCAGGAACTACGAAATATCCCGGTACATTAATTTCTTCTACTGTGTATGTACCCTGTGGCAAGTCCTTTACAATAAGACCGTTGCTGTCTGTCTTTAGGTTTAGTAGCTCAATGTATTCGCCCTTATATGAAGTACCAGTAATGTTGAATTCAAAACCCTCAACATTACCACTCGCAGAAGTCTTTATAATCTTTGCTTTACCAAGCTTTAATGTATTATGGAAATTAACAACATAAGGTGTGTTTGCTTCTTCCTGTGTAGTTGGATATTTGATTTCAATAGTCTGAGGTGCTTGTGGCTCATATCTATCAGGAGCGTTAATCTCCTCAATAGTGTATTTACCCTTTTTTAGGTTCTCTGCTGTAATAAAGCCTGTTTCATCTGTCTTATATACCTTAGAGAAGTTAAGCTCTGCACAGCTCACTTTGAACTCAATATCATTAACACCACCATCATCAGAAGTCTTAATTATCTGAATTTTAGGAGTCACATTCTCATTATGAACATTAACCTGTGTTGTTTTACCATCTTCAATCTTTACTGTTATATCTTCTTGTTCTATATAAAGATTAGGACTTAGTGTTCCTATTTCTCTAATTGTGTATTCTCCAACTGGGATTTTATTAGTTTCTAAATAATACTCACCGTTTTCGTCAGTTGAAAATGTAGAATAAAAAGTTTTACCAGCATAAGAAACACCGAAAAATTCAAACTTTACTTCATCGATAAAACCATCGTCAGCAGTTTTCTTTAGCTTGAAGTTACCATACTTTTCGTGGTTATTGAAAGTAATTGTTTTTTGCTCGTTATCATTTACAACTACTTCTTGACTAGGTTGGTCAGGCTCTTGCCAATATAGCTTTTGCTGTTCTGATAATATTTCAGTTACCTTATATCTACCAGCCTTTGGTAGTGAAATTGTAACAGAACGGTTAGGGTAAATTTCAACCTCTGTTTCAAAGCTATGTGATAAACCCTCTACCTTGAATATAAATGACTCTGTTGCACTTCCTAAATAACTTTTAAAATCAGTAACTTTTCTGATTGTTAAATCTCCACCTGATGTTACATTGTGGTATTTAACAGTTGTGGTTTTGTTAGGTTTAATTTCGATAATTCTATCAGTAGGCTGTCTGTATCCAGCAGGTGCATTTTCATGTATCTTATATGTTCCTGGTTCGATTTCATCATCTGCAATTAAACCCTCTGCGTCT